>JBGSBQ010000012.1:0-19701 GCA_041730475.1 Sphingomonadaceae bacterium | reverse complement strand
TCCGCTGGCGCTGGGTCCGGTTACCTGTATCAGCCCGTGGAACTTCCCGCTGGCTATTTTCACCGGCCAGGTGGCAGCGGCGCTGGCCGCCGGCAATGTGGTGCTGGCCAAACCGGCCGAGCAAACTCCGCTGATCGCCTTCCGCGCCGTCGAATTGCTGCATGAGGCAGGCATTCCGCGCGCGGCGCTGCAATTCCTGCCGGGCCGCGGCGAAGTGGTCGGCGCCGCGCTGACCAGCGACGTACGCGTCAAAGGCGTGATCTTCACCGGTTCCACCGAAGTGGCGCAATTGATCAATCGTACGCTGGCCAAACGCGCCGCAGCGGAATCGGTGGATATTCCGCTGATCGCCGAAACCGGTGGCCAGAATGCCATGATCGTCGACTCGTCGGCCTTGCCAGAGCAAGTGGTGCAGGATGCCATTTCATCGGCCTTCGACAGCGCCGGCCAGCGCTGCTCAGCACTGCGCGTGCTGTTCCTGCAGGAAGATATTGCTGAAAAAACCATCAAGATGCTGAAAGGCGCGATGCAGGAGCTGAACGTTGGTAATCCGGACCGTCTGGTGACCGATATCGGCCCCGTGATCGATGCCGAAGCTCAGCAAAACCTGCAAGCGCACATCAACAAGCTGAAAGGCACGGCCGTCGATTACTACTCGCTCGACTTGCCGTCCAGCGTGACCACGGCCGGCACCTTCGTGGCGCCGACGGTGCTGGAGATCCGTTCGCTGGAAGAGCTGACGCAGGAAGTGTTCGGTCCCGTGCTGCACGTGATTCGCTACAAGCGTGCCGATCTGCCGAAACTGGTGCAGCAAATCAATGACAGCGGCTATGGTTTGACGCTGGGCGTGCATTCACGCATCGATGAAACCATCGATTTCATCACCTCGCGTGCGCACGTGGGCAATATTTACGTGAATCGCAACATTGTCGGCGCCGTGGTCGGCGTGCAACCGTTTGGCGGCGAGGGTAAATCGGGAACCGGTCCGAAAGCCGGCGGTCCCTTGTACCTGAAACGCTTGCAGCGCAGCGCTGTGGCACTGCCCAAGCACGAACGTCACGCCACGCCGGCACTGGATGCACTGATGGTCTGGGCCAATACGCACGGCCAGCAACAACTGGCCCAGCTGATCGACCAATATACGCGCACGACTTTGCTGGGCAGCACCACCGTGCTGCCAGGCCCAACAGGCGAACGCAACACGCTGAGCCTGGTACCTCGCGGCGCCATTATTTGCGCAGCGGCGAGCGCTGGTGGCTTGCTGAATCAACTGGCTGCGGCACTGGCGACGGGCAATGTGGCGCTGGTGGTGGGCGAATCCGCGCATTGGCTGCCGGGCGACCTGCCTGCTGCCGTGCTGGACCGGGTGCAAGTGGTGGCGAAATTGGAAGCGTATCAGGTCGAATTCCAGATCGCATTGGTCGAAGGCGCGCTGGTCAACGGTCTGCGCAGCCAACTGGCGGCCCGTGAAGGGGCCCTGGTGGGCCTGATCGACACGAACGAGGACGGGGCTATCCCGCTGTGGCGTTTGCTCGCTGAGCGCGCTCTGTGCGTGAATACGACGGCTGCTGGCGGCAATGCCAGCCTGATGACGCTGGAAGCCTAAGTTTCGTTAGCGAATCTGTTGTTTTGGAAGGCCAGATGCAAATCTGGCCTTTTTTTCATCGGCAAAATTGCTGGATGATGCCAAACGCATACCGTGACGCAACCGCTTGTACAAACCGCATGAAATCCACCGCAGCATGATCGTTGGCCTTGTCCGAAATGGTACGGATCACGGCAAACGGGGTGCCCAGCTCAAAACACACTTGCGCCACCGCTGCACCTTCCATCTCGACGGCCAATAATTCAGGCAAATCTTGCTTCAATGCGGCAATTTGCGTATGTCGCCCAATGAATTGGTCGCCACTAGCGATCATGCCACGATGAATTCGCGGCTTAACGAGGCGAAATTCTTCCATTTCAGCCACCGTCAGCACGTTTTCCAGCCCGTTTTGCACAAAATCCTGCGCTGCTTGCGTGATCCGCGTCGTCAGCGTCAAATCCGATTCAAAATGCGACAGCCCGGTCAACGGGATCTGAAATCGCGGAAAGAGCGGGCTGGCATCGAAATCATGCTGGATCAGCCTGTCAGCCACCACGATGTCCCCCACATTGACGCTGGCATCCCCACTACCGGCCACGCCGGTAAAGATGATGTGGGTAACTCCGAACTTTTCCACAAGGATGGCGGCTGTCATAGCTGCGGCAACCTTGCCTATACGCGACAGAACGCACACAGCGTCGATTTCCCACAGTTTCCCGGCCGTGTAGTGCCGCATGCCGTGCGTGAGCGTGGCGGGGCTCTGCATGGCCTCTATCAGCCCCTGCTGTTCTTCCGCCAACGCACTAATGATGCCTAAACGCATGTTTTTACCCTGATTTATTGAGCAAAACATTGTAATGGCTAAGTCAGACTGTGGATATGCGCGGTCTTTTCCACAGAGAAAACGCGTGCGCAGCGCGTTTTAAGGCGTTTTTTGAGCGACTTTTGCCGTTCAGATGAGGAGCAGGGCATCAGATTTCGTCGCTTTTGCGGTTTTTCGTGCTTTGCCTGCGGCTTTTGCTCTTTAGTTGTTTACAAAAGTTTTATATAAAAATAGTAGTAGTAGTAAACGAGCAGAAAGCTGTGGATAAGTTCTGTATACGTTTACAAATCATCTGTTTACAGCAAAGATAAGCGCTTGCATAAATGCTGTACTGGTTCAGGAGCAATTTTGTATAAAATGTCGCGCTCGGGATAACTAGGCGCTTACTCACAAGTCGTGCTGTGGATATCCAGTGAGTTATCAACAGGCAGCATCGATTCTTGTACTTTTTGCTCCAGTTCTGCACTCGAAATTGGCCGCGAAAACAGGTATCCCTGCCCAAAATCGCATTTCACACACTGCAACGCCACCATTTGCTGGGGCGTTTCGATTCCTTCGGCGATCACCTGGATGTTTAGCGTGTGCGCCATCGCAATAATGGCCTCACACAAAGTCGCGCCTTCGGCACCAGCCGACAAATTGCGGACGAACGAGGGATCGATCTTCAAATAATCGATGTTGAAGCGCTTTAAAAACGCAACCGACGCATAACCGGTGCCGAAATCGTCCAGCGACACTTGCATTTTGGCTTGCTGGAACGCTTGCAAGCGCTCGGCCACGGAGTTAGTCGGATCCAGCAACAGGCTTTCCGTCACCTCGATGACGATAGAACTGGGCAAAACGTTCAGTTCGGCAAGGAAATCCAGCCATTGTTTGTAATTGCTGCCCTCATCCTTGAACTGCCACGACGATTTGTTCACACAAATCTGAAACTCTGGCCATCCCAGTTGATGCAAGCGTTGCGCCTGTTTGGCGGCTTGCTGGAAAACCCAGTCGCCTATCCCCACGATCAATCCATTATTTTCTGCAATGGCGATGAAATCGGCCGGATTCAGCAATCCGCGGCTTGGATGTTGCCAGCGCACCAGTGCTTCCGCCTTCTTGATGTGGCCGGTGGCCAGTTCGATAATGGGTTGGAACAGGATGCGTAATTCGTTGCGGCTGATGGCTTCGCGCAATTCATTGCTCAAATTGATGCGATCGCGGATTGCTTCTTGCATGAACGGCGCAAAATAATTGAAACGATTGCGTCCTTGCTGCTTCGCGGCATACATGGCCTGGTCTGCATTGTTCATCAGTGCTTCGACGCTTTTGCCATCATCCGGATAGGTCGTGATGCCAATACTGGCGGAAATGTGTGCAATATCGTCGCCCAGCATGAAGGGAGCGCTCATTTTTGCCAGCATTTCCTGCGCAATCCGCACCATATCGCCAGCATTGTGCAACTCGCTGATGATGACGGTGAATTCGTCACCGCCCAGGCGCGCCACGGTATCGGTGCCGCGCACACACTGACTGAGGCGGGATGCCACTTCTTTCAGCAAAATATCGCCTTTGTCATGGCCCAGCGTGTCATTGATTTCCTTGAAATAGTCCAGATCGAGGAACACCAGCGCCATGGGCAGCTTGGAACGGTCGGTTTTTTTCATTTCCAGCCGCAAATGCTCATAGAACCGGCGCCGGTTTGGTAAACCCGTCAGTGCATCAAAGTTTGCCTGTTTCCACACCAGTTCTTCCGAAGCTTTTTTCTTCGTGATGTCGGAGAACAGCGCCACGTAGCGATACGGTTTGTCGTTCTTGTCGTAGGCCGTGTTGTAGCGTAACCAGACCAGATATTGTTCGCCATTTTTATGCTGATGCCACAGTTCTCCTTCCCATTGGCCATTCTGGACGATGGAATCGTGCATGCGCAGGAAGAAATTCTGGTCTTCGCGACCTGATGTCAGTTCATAGGAATGCCGTCCAATGACTTCGTACTCGGCATAACCACTCAGTTGCGTGAAGGCTGGATTGACCGTCAGAATGACGCCATCCACATCCGTCACCATCATGCCCTGACTGCTGTTTTGGTACAGCAGATTGGCCAACTGCATGGTTTCTTCGTTCTTTTTGCGTTCAGTAATGTCTTCGACCATCATGAACAGCCCTGAAATCTGGCCCGCTATCGTGCGGTCGGGAACGTAGGTAACGCCATCCCAGCGTTCAACACCGTGCAAATTCAGGTGCCGTTCAAAATAAACTTGTTCACCTTCCAGTGCACGTCTGGCCGGATCGGCCGATTGCCGGTAAGTCTCTGCATCGACGACGTCGCGGGCCAGTTTTCCTTCGGCAGTGCGGGGAGCCATGCTATACGCTTCGTCAAATTTGCGATTGGTGAAGGTGTAATGCTCATCGCGGTCAATGTAGCCGATCATGATCGGCAAATTGTCGGCGATCAGCCGTAAGCGTTGTTCGCTGGCCGACAGTTTTTGCTCAGTTTCCAGGCTGGATGCATACAGCAAGCGATAACGTAGTTCGCGTTCTTCGAGTTTTTTATAGGAACGCAGCGAAAAATGACCACCCAGGCTCATCAGCAGTAGCAATAACGCCAGTCCAGCGCCAGCAATGAGGAAATTTTGTTCCAGCATGCGCGCTGATTCGGCATCGGAACTGCCAACGACCACAATCAGCGGGACCCCGTCCAGCACGCGATAACTGTACACCCGCGCAATCTGGTCAATCATGCTGGCCGCTTTGTAGGTCCCAGTCGTGGCCTTGGCAATATTTTTGAATAATGCGGTCGGCCCCAGATCTCGCCCAAATGAGCCATCAAAGTCTGGTGCGCGAGCAATGATTTTGCCGTCGCTGTGTACCAGAGAAATGGAAACGTCCGGACTGAAGCGGGAATTGTCGAACGTTTTGCCAAAACGGCTGGCATCCAGCGGCGCGACCAGTACACCGACGAACTCGCCTTTGGCGTTTTCTACGCGTCGGCTTAGAAAAAACAATTTTTGTTTGCTGGCGCGTCCAATTGCTGGTCCTCCGACAAACAGCTTGTCATGCATGGAATTGTCCACATGCACTTTGAAATAGTCGCGATCTGCATATGACACGCCACTGATGGACAAGCTGTTGGATGCTGCAAGGGCCATGCCGTGCGCATCGATGAAGGTAATCCAATAGTCGCTGGTGAAGTTGGTACGCCTGGTCGATAGCAAGGCGGAGACTGTTTCAGGTGAGATAGCTTGTTTTGCAGGCAAAACCTTGATGGCATTGGCAAATCCGAGCAGCGACAGGTCGACAAACTGGAGGGAATTTTGTACGTGCGCTTCCATTGCCTTCACGTAGTGTTCGGTTTGCTTGCGTACTGCCAATTCGCGTTCGAGGTAGGCCGCGCGAAATTGGCTGACGACCAATGCGATGGCCAGCGCAGCCATGAGCAATATCCCGGTCAGCAACCGGCGTCGAAAACGCAGATAAGCAACACTATGTGCGGTGCGCTGTGTAGACAAAGTGACTCCGGCTTAGGCTAGGCGTTGGGCGCGACAAGTACTTTTTTGCCAAATCAGTATAGGGGAAAGCTGATGTTGGCGAAATACAATTTCTTTGGCCTGTGGTTTTGCAGTCGGATTCAGGGTGCGGGGGGGTTTTGCATGCGGACCTGTATCTATGGTTTACTCTAAAGATGTATATATAAAAATAGTAGTAGTTGTTAACGCAGACACTTTTCTGTGGATAAGTGCTCATTTTGAATTAGAATCAAGCGTTTGCGACTTGAATAAGCGGGCGCGAAAGCCGTGTATGAGCAGAGAACTGTTTTGGGATAAAAAAAGCGGTCCCCAACTTTGTTTTGTTTACGCACAATTGGTGCCTGTGGATATCCATAGACTTATCCACATGTCGAGACCGGCTTTTTGAGGGGATTTTGATGGACTTGAAGCAAGTTTTTCCGCATCCCATCATTCAGGGACCGACGGCTGGTGGTCAAAATACGCCGGCTCAGGTCGCCGCCGTGTCGAATGCCGGCGCACTCGGTTCGCTCGCTTGTTCCTTGCTGTCGCCCGAGGCGATCCGGACCCAGACCGCACAGATACGGGCCCTGACTGCGCGTCCGTTTTGCCTGAATTTTTTCGTCCAATCTTTGCCCGAAGTCGATGCCGCCGAGGTCGCGCAAGCGGTGCAATGGATGCAGCCGATCTGGTCGTCATTGGGGTGGGAAACGCTGCCGCTGCCTAGCAAATGGTGTGAAGATTTCTCGGCCCAGTTCGAAACTTTGCTGGAATTGAAGCCTGCCGTCGCCAGTTTTACCTTTGGCATCCTGTCGAGCGAGCAAATTCAGCGTCTGCATGCGGCCGGCATTCTGGTGCTTGGCACTATTACTCATGTGGCGGAAGCGCTGGCCTGGCAAGAGCGGGGCGCCGATGCGGTGATTGCTTCCGGGATTGAGGCGGGCGGTCATCGGGGGACCTTTATTGGTGAACAGAGCGCGGCGACGCTGGAGGCATTCGAGTTGTTGCCGCAAGTGGTGGCGGCCGTGAACATTCCCGTAATTGCCGCCGGCGGCATCATGGAGGGCGCCGATATTGCGCGGGCACTGGCGCTGGGCGCCCAGGCGGTGCAAATGGGAACGGCATTTCTGGTGTGTGATGAATCTGCCATCCAGCCCCATTACAAGCAGCGTTTATTGACCGCCGGCCAGCATCCGACCCGTTTGACGCGGGCTTTTTCCGGCCGTTATGCGCGTGGTCTGGAAAACCGATTTATGCGGGAGATGGCTGCAGTTGAAGAACAATTACCGGCATATCCAATACAAAACGCACTAACCGGTGCGATCCGGGCGGAAGCCAGCAAGCGCGCTGACACGGAACTGATGTCATTATGGTGTGGCACTGGTGTGGCGCGGATACGGGCACTGCCGGCGGCGCAACTGGTGGAAACATTGTTGGCGGAGCTGGCCGCAGCAACCTGAAACTCTTGAAGGAGCAGTCTTTGGAATCAGCTGGCGAATACGATTACATCATCATCGGTGCGGGTTCGGCAGGTTGCGTGCTCGCTAACCGTCTCAGTAGCAATCCCAAGGCCCAAGTGTTACTGATCGAAGCGGGTGGCCGCGACGATTATATGTGGATCCATATTCCTGTTGGCTATCTGTATTGCATCGATAATCCCCGCACCGACTGGAAATTCCGTACCGAAGCGGACCAGGGACTGGGCGGCCGCAGCCTGATTTATCCACGCGGTAAGGTGCTGGGTGGCAGCTCTTCCATTAACGGCATGATTTATATGCGCGGTCAGCAGGGCGACTATGATCGCTGGGCCGAGTTGACTGGTGATGACAGCTGGCGCTGGGATGCGGTGCTGCCGCTGTTCAAGAAGAGCGAGGATTACCACGGCGGCAGCTCGGCCGAACATGGTGCCGGCGGCGAATGGCGGGTCGAAAAACAGCGCCTGTCATGGCAAATTCTGGATGCATTCCGCGATGCGGCCGAACAGGTCGGGATCGCCAAGGTGGACGATTTCAACCGCGGCGACAACGCTGGCTGCGGCTATTTTGACGTCAATCAGAAACGCGGCATACGCTGGAATACCGCCAAGGCATTCTTGAAGCATGCCTCAGGCCGCCCGAATCTGACCATCATGACGGGCTGCCACGTGGAACGGTTGTTGATCGAGCAGGGCAACGATGGCGCAGTCTGCACTGGCGTGGTCTTCAGTGGCGGCGGCAGCCAGTTCCGTGCTGAATCCAAACGCGAAACTTTGCTGGCGGCGGGCGCCATCGGTTCGCCGCAAATATTACAGTTATCAGGCATCGGCCCGGCCGCGCAGTTGCAGCAGCTGGGCATCAAGCCGCTGGTGGAGCGTGCCGGCGTCGGCGAAAACCTGCAGGATCATTTGCAGTTGCGCATGGTGTTCAAGGTCAGCGGGGCGAAGACCTTGAACACGCTGGCCAGCAGCTGGTACGGCAAGATGAAAATCGGGCTGGAATATGCGATGTTCCAGAGTGGTCCGATGTCGATGGCGCCGTCCCAGCTGGGGGCGTTTGCCAAGTCGGACGCTATGCAGGCCAGTGCGAATTTGCAGTATCACGTGCAGCCTTTGTCGCTGGAAAAATTCGGCGAGCCTTTGCACGCTTTCCCAGCGTTTACCGCTAGCGTGTGCAATTTGCGGCCGACCTCGCGTGGCCATGTGCGCATCGCTTCGGCCGATTCTTATGCGGCGCCGAAAATCTCGCCGATGTATTTAAGTACGGCAGAGGACAGAAAAACGGCGGCCGATGCGCTACGCTTGACGCGCCAGATTGTCGCCGCACCCGCTTTGCAGCGCTACGCACCGGAAGAACTGAAACCCGGCATACAGGCGCAGACGGACGAGCAATTGGCCGCGGCGGCGGCTGCCATCGGGACCACGATTTTCCATCCGGTTGGCACTTGCAAGATGGGGCGCGCGGAAGATGCGTCGGCCGTGGTCGATAGTCAGCTGCGGGTGATCGGTGTGCGCGGCTTGCGCGTGGTGGATGCTTCCGTGATGCCGCTTATCACTTCCGGCAACACGAATTCCCCGACCATCATGATTGCTGAAAAGGCCGCCGAGATGCTGCGTGACGCATGGGTATAGATCAAGTTTCAATGGTAGTTATACTGTATTGTTAGCGAATTTACTAATGTGTATGATTTAAAAAAAATTTTTGGTAGTTCGCAAAGAATAACTAGGAGACAAGATGTCCAGCGTTATCTTGGAGACAAAAAATTTGACCAAGGAATTCAAAGGATTCACTGCGGTCAATGATGTCAATCTGCAAGTACAGCGCGGTCACATCCACGCGCTGATCGGTCCCAACGGTGCCGGCAAGACCACATGCTTTAACTTACTCACCAAGTTTTTGGTACCGACCTCGGGCCAGATACTATTTAACGGCAACGATATCACCCTGTCCAAGCCAGCCCAAATCGCCCGCATGGGCGTGATTCGTTCCTTCCAGATTTCCGCAGTATTCCCCCACCTGACCGTGTTACAGAATGTCCGCATAGGCCTGCAGCGCCAGCTCGGCACCAGTTTCCATTTCTGGCGCAGCGAAGCGTCGCTTGATCAGCTGAACGAACGCGCCATGGCCTTGCTGGCCGAAGTCGATCTGACCGAGTTTGCCGACACCATCACCGTCGATATGCCGTATGGCCGCAAGCGCGCGCTGGAAATTGCCACCACGCTGGCGATGGAACCGGAACTGATGCTGCTCGATGAACCGACCCAGGGCATGGGCCACGAGGACGTGCACCGGGTGACGGAACTGATCAAGAAGGTCTCGACGGGACGGACGATTTTGATGGTGGAACACAATATGAAAGTGGTATCCGGTATCTGCGACAAGATTTCGGTATTGCAGCGCGGCGCCATGCTGGCCGAGGGCACGTATCAGGAAGTGTCGAGTAATCCACAGGTGATGGAAGCGTATATGGGTACGGAAGCGTCGGTGCTGGAAGGAGCGCACTGATGACGGCCGCGCTCGAAATCTCCCACCTGCAAGCCTGGTATGGCGAATCGCATATCCTGCACGACGTGAACATTTCGGTGCAGCCCGGTGAAGTGGTGACTTTGCTGGGCCGTAATGGCGCCGGCCGCACCACTACGCTGCGCGCCATCATGGGCCTGACCGGCACCCGCAAGGGCTCGATCAAGATCAATGGTGTGGAAGCGATCGGCCTGCCGACCCACAAGATTGCCCATCTGGGCGTGGGCTATTGCCCGGAAGAGCGCGGGATTTTCTCGTCGCTGTCGACTGAGGAAAACCTGATGCTGCCGCCGCAACTGGCGACGGGCGAGCAGGGCATGTCGGTCGAAGAAATCTACGCCATGTTCCCGAATCTGGAAGAACGCAAGCATAGCCAGGGCACCCGCTTGTCCGGCGGCGAGCAGCAAATGCTGGCGGTGGCGCGCATTCTGCGCACCGGCGCCCGCTTGCTGCTGCTCGATGAAATCTCGGAAGGCTTGGCGCCCGTCATCGTGCAAGGGCTGGCCCGCATGATCACGACGCTGAAAGCCAAGGGCTACACCATCGTCATGGTAGAACAGAATTTCCGGTTTGCCGCACCGCTGGCGGACCGGTTTTATGTGGTGGAACACGGTCAGATCGTCGAGACCTTTGTTGCATCGGAATTAAGCGCCAAGATGCCGGTACTGACCGAGCTGCTGGGCGTGTAAGTGCAGGACAGGCCGTATCGTCAATAAACAGACTAATTATCGAACGGAGACACCAATGAAACTCAAGAATATCGCCATCGCCGCCACTGCCGTCTGTGCAATGGGCCTCTCCTACGCCGCCCAAGCCCAGGTTTCCGGCGACACCATCAAGATCGGTTTTATTACAGACATGTCGGGCTTGTACGCCGATATCGACGGCGCCGGCGGCGCCGAAGCCATCAAGATGGCGATTGCCGATGCCGGCGTCGTGATCGCCGGCAAAAAAGTCGAATTCATCTCGGCCGACCACCAGAACAAGGCCGACATCGCCGCCTCCAAGGCGCGCGAATGGATGGACCAGCAGGGCATCGACTTGCTGATCGGCGGCACCAACTCAGGCGCCAACCTGGCCATGGCCAAGGTTGCGGCCGAGAAGAAACGCGTGTTCATTTCGATCGGCGCGGGCTCGGCCCGCCTGACCAATGAAGAATGCACGCCCTACACCGTGCACTACGCTTACGACACCATCGCACTGGCACGCGGCACCGGCGGCGCCATCGTCAAGCAGGGCGGCAAGAACTGGTACTTCATGACGGCCGACTATGCGTTCGGCGCCTCGCTGGAAAAAGACACGGCCGACGTGGTCAAGGCCAACGGCGGCAAGGTGCTGGGTGCGGTCAAGCATCCGCTGTCGGCGTCGGACTTCTCGTCCTTCCTGTTGCAGGCACAATCGTCGGGCGCGCAGATCCTGGGCCTGGCCAATGCCGGTGGCGACGCCATCAACTCGATCAAGGCCGCCAACGAGTTCGGCATCAACAAGAAGATGAAGCTGGCCGGCCTGCTGATGTTCATCAACGACGTGCACTCGCTGGGCCTGAACCTGACCCAGGGCATGTACCTGACCGACGGCTGGTACTGGGACCAGAACGCCGACAGCCGCGCCTGGGCCAAGCGCTATTTCGATAAGATGAAGAAAGAGCCATCGATGCTGCAGGCGGCTGATTACTCGGCCGTGTCGAACTACCTGAAAGCCGTCAAGGCCACCGGCACCGACGACTCTGACAAGGTCATGGCCTATCTCAAGGCCAACAAGATCAACGACATGTTCGCCAAGGGCGGCGTGATCCGTCCGGACGGCCGCATGGTGCACGATATGTATCTGATGGAAGTGAAGAAGCAGTCGGAATCGAAGTACCCATGGGATTACTACAAGGTCGTGGCCACCATCCCGGGCGATCAGGCCTACGCCACCAAGGCGGAGACCAAGTGCGCCCTGTGGAAATAAGCTGAGTTGTACACAGTATGCCGCGCCGGCTCGCCCGGCGCGGTTGGCCTTCCTGTTCCGCCGCCGTCGCGCGGTGATTTTTATATTGTGATCCCATGGAAATATTCGGCGTACCCCTGCCCGCGATGCTGAGCCAGTTGCTGCTGGGCTTGGTCAACGGCTCCTTTTACGCGATGCTGTCACTGGGTCTGGCGGTCATTTTTGGCCTGCTGAACGTGATCAACTTTTCGCATGGCGCGCTGTACATGATGGGCGCCTTTCTGGCCTGGATGGGCATTGAGTACTTCCATCTGAATTACTGGTTGATGCTGGTGCTGGCACCGCTGGCCGTCGGCGTGTTTGGCGTGGTGGTGGAAAAAACCATGCTGCGCTGGCTCTACAAGCTCGACCATCTGTATGGTTTATTGCTGACTTTCGGCATTACGCTGATGCTGGAAGGCGTGTTCCGTTCCTTCTACGGCGTGTCCGGGCAGGCCTTCGCCGTGCCGGAACTGCTGGCCGGTGCGACCGACCTCGGCTTCATGGTGCTGCCGAACTACCGCGCCTGGGTGGTGCTGGCCTCGCTGGCCGTCTGTCTGGCAACCTGGTTTGTCATCGAAAAGACCAAGCTCGGCTCGTATCTGCGTGCCGGGACCGAAAATCCCAAGCTGGTCGAAGCCTTCGGCATCAACGTACCGCTGATGGTCACGCTGACCTATGGCTTCGGCGTCGCATTGGCGGGCTTTGCCGGGGTGCTGGCGGCCCCGATCATCCAGGTCCAGCCCCTGATGGGCCAGAACCTGATTATCGTCGTGTTCGCCGTTGTAGTGATCGGTGGCATGGGCTCGATCATGGGGTCCATCCTGACCGGCCTCGGCCTTGGCGTCATCGAGGGCCTGACCAAAGTGTTCTATCCGGAATTTTCGTCTACCGTGGTATTCCTGGTGATGATCATCGTGCTGTTGCTGCGTCCGGCTGGCCTGTTCGGTAAAGAAAAATAAGAGGAATCGATGAACAAGAAATTTGCGTATGGCCTCGTGCTGCTGGCGGCACTGATTGCCCCGACGGTAGGTTATCCCCCCTTCCTGGCCAAGTTGCTGTGCTTTTCGCTGTTTGCCTGTGCCTTTAATTTGCTGATCGGCTACACCGGCCTGCTGTCTTTCGGCCATGCGGCCTTCTTCGGCGCCGCCGGCTATGCGACCGGCAATGCGCTGAAAGTGTGGGGCCTGCCGGTCGAGTTGGGTTTGCTGGCCGGTGTTGTGGTCGGTGCCGGTATCGGCCTCGTGATGGGCGCACTGGCCATCCGCCGGCAGGGGATTTACTTCTCGATGATTACGCTGGCGCTGGCGCAGATGGTGTACTTCGGCGCGCTGCGCGCCGGTGAACTGACTGGCGGCGAAGATGGCCTGCAAGGTGTTCCACGTGGAAAGCTGCTTGGCATGCTGGATCTCAGTAACGACACCACGCTGTATTACTTTGTGCTGGCGATTGCCGTGTTCGGTTTTGCCCTGATCGTGCGCACCGTGCATTCGCCGTTTGGGCAGGTGCTGAAGGCGATCAAGGAAAACGAACCGCGCGCGGTCTCGCTCGGTTATGACGTCGACAAATACAAGCTGCTGGCCTTCGTGCTGTCGGCGGCGCTGGCCGGTCTGGCGGGCGCCACCAACACGCTGGTGCAAGGGTTTGAGACGCTGACCGATGTGCACTGGTCGATGTCGGGTCTGGTGATCCTGATGACGCTGGTGGGCGGCATGGGCACGCTGGCGGGGCCGGTGGTGGGTGCCATCATCATCATCGCGCTGGAAAACAAGCTGGGCGACCTGGGGCAGTTCCTCGCCTCGCACACCGGCATCGAATGGTTCAATACGCTGGGGGAAGAGGTGAGCATGGTCACTGGCCTGATCTTTGTGGCCTGTGTGCTGTTGTTCAGGCGCGGCATTATCGGAGAAATAGTGGCCCGATTCGGGGCCGGGGGCGGGGCTAAAAAAGCCGCCTGATAATGTCACAAGTAACGCCGGACTCGCAGTCCGGCGTTTTTCATTGTGGAGTCGCTTTTCTTTCGAGGAAGACATGAACATACACACCAAGAAATTTGCGCTAGCGGCGGCAGGGGTTTTGCTGTCCGCTTGCGGCGCCAACGAGCGCGATAAGGACATACTGAACGTCATGCCTGCGTTTCTGGGCGCAATCACCAGCACCAGCTACGATGGCCAGAGTGATGATTTACTGACTGCCGGTTTGGGCAAAACAGGACTGGCGGCGAGCACCGCACCGGCCTATGCCGACGCGAATAGTCCCACCGCCGCCGAGCTGCGCCGCAACGCCATCTACGCCAATTATCGCGCCGTGCTCGACATCGCCGCCAACAGTGGCTACGGCAGTTTGTACGGCCCGAACGTCGATGCGCAAGGCAATGCTACGGCCGGCGAGGGCAAGATCGCTGGCACCGAATATCTGGCCTATACCGACGACGGTACGGGCAACCAGAACGTGACGCTGATGGTGCAGGTACCGGCCAGTTTTGATCCGGCCAACCCCTGCATCGTGACCGGCACGTCGAGCGGATCCCGTGGCATTTATGGCGCCATTGGCAGTGCGGGAGAATGGGGCCTGAAGAACCGCTGTGCGGTTGCCTATGCCGACAAGGGCAGCGGCACCGGCCTGTACACCTTTGATAACGATAGTGTGAACCTGCAAAATGGTATGCGCACCAATCGTACCGCAGCGGGCAAGGGGGCCAGTTTTGCGCCGGTGCTAGGCGATGCTGAACGCGCCGCTTTTGCCACCAGTTATCCCGGCCGTATCGCTTTCAAGCACGCTTACTCGCAGCAGAACCCGGAAAAGGATTGGGGCAAGTACACCTTGCAAGCGGTGCAGTTTGCGCTGTATGTGCTGAATGAAAAATATGGCACGCTGGCCAGCGACAACAAGAGCCACGTGCTGCGCCTGACGGCCAGCAACACCATCACGATCGCATCCAGTATTTCGAACGGTGCTGGCGCTGCTTTGCAGGCCGCTGAGCAGGATACGCAAGGCTTGATCTGGGGCGTGGCTGCGACCGAGCCACAAATCCAGCCCAAGACGGGCGGTTATACGGTGCGGCAGGGCGGCGTCGCGGTCAGCGCGCAGGGCAAGGCATTGTTTGATTATGCGAGTTATGCGGCACTGTATCAGCCCTGTATTGCCGGCAGCGCTGGCCGCTGCACCGCGCTGGCGGGCAAGGGATTGCTGGCGGGCGTGGATCTGGCGGCACAGCAGGCTGATGCGCTGGCGCGGCTCAAAGGCTACGGTTGGCTGGCCGATTCGGATCTCTTGCAGGCGGCGCATGCGGGCACCAATATTCTGGTGGCGGTGACGTATGCGAATGCCTACGGTAAGTTTTCTGTGACGGATAAATTGTGCGGTTTCACGTTTGCCGCGACCGATGCCACCGGTGCGCCGTTGGCGCTGACGGCGGTACAACGGGCCAGCAGTTTTGCGACGCAGAACGGCATTATCGGCACGCCGATTTATGAGGAGGCCGTCGGCGGCGCCAAAGCGTACACGCTCGGCATCTCTCCCAGCAGTGGTCTGGCCGATCAGTCACTCGATGGTTTCCTGTGCTTGCGGGCGTTGGCGACAGGTGTTGATCCGGTCACCAGCGCTGCACTGTCGCCCACGTTGGCGGCGCAGAGCGCGCGGGTGCGGGCGGGCATGGCGGAGGTTGCTGCGAGTGGCAATCTGCACGGCAAGCCGGCCATCATCGTGCAGGGCCGCAGCGATACGCTGATCCCGGTGAACCATGCGTCGCGTGCCTATCTGGGCCTGAATGCTTCGGTGGAGGGGAGCAACAGCAAGTTGCGCTATATCGAAGTGTTGAATGCCAACCACTTTGATTCGTTCAGCACCGCCTTGCCGACCGCAATCGTGCCCTTGCATGTATATCTGTTCCGGGCACTGGATGCGCTGTACGCCAACCTGAAGCGCAACGTGGCGCTGCCGCCATCGCAAGTGGTCAGGACCATTGCCCGGCCCGATGCGAACGCGCTGATCACGCTGGCCAACGTACCGCCAATCAGCACGGTGGTCGGCGCGGCGAACGCGATCAGCGTGACGGCAACGGCGGTTGACGTGCCGAACTGACGGTCCTTATAGCGCGGCGGCGTAGATGGCGCGGGCATCGTCCCGCGTCACGTCGCGCGGGTTATTACCGAGCAGGCGCGTCTGCTTCATCGCGTCATCTGCCAGCTGGTCCAGATCGTGTTCGCGGATGCCGACCTGCTGCAATGTGCGTTCGATACCGGTGATGATAGCTATTTGCTGCATGGCAACTATCAACGCTTCCGCGCGAGCTTCGATGGTACCGCTGGCGGCGGGTACGACAATTTCCGCCAGCTCCGCATACAGCCCCGCCGCTACCGGGGCGTTGAAGCGCATCACATGAGGCAGGACCAGCGAGTTCGACAGCCCATGTGGCACGTGAAATATACCGCCGATCGGATAGGCTAGCGCATGTACGGCGGCCACCGGGGCGTTGGAAAATGCCTGCCCGGCCAGCATCGCGCCAAGTAGCATGGCCTGGCGTGCGGCCAGATTTTGGCCATTTTCACAGGCGGCGATCAGGTTAGCGGACAGCAGTCCTAAGGCCTTGCGGGCCAGCATGTCTGACAGCGGATTCTTTTTGTGACGGCTGGTGTACGCCTCGATCGCGTGCACCATGGCGTCGATACCGGTGGCGGCGGTCACCTGTGGCGGCAGGCCCAGCGTCAGTTCTGCGTCGAGCAATGCCAGATCGGCATACAGTTGTGGCGCAACGACCCCCATTTTCGTGGTAGCGCCGGTGGTGACGATCGCGATATTGGTGACTTCGGACCCGGTACCGGCGGTGGTTGGAATCTGTACCAGCGGCAGGCGCGCACCTTGAACGTTACCGATGCCGTAGATGGCGCCGAGCTCCTGGTCGCTGCCAGCCAGCACGGCGATCAGTTTGGCGACATCCATGGAACTGCCACCACCGAGGCCGATGACGATATCGGTGTCATGCGCGCGGGCTGCCGCCACGGCATCGCGCACAATCTCTTCCGGCGGGTCTGCGACGACATCGGCGTAAATGGCGGTGGCGATGCCCACGTTGATCAGGCTGGCAACGGGAGCGCTGACCAGTCCGGTGCGTAGGAAGCCGGGGTCGGTCACGATCAGTGCCCGCCGGGCCGCCGGGAAGCGCTGCGCTATATGTGCGCCTAAATTTTGAGCAGATCCCAATTCGGCAACGATATTGGGAACGGTACTGAATGCGAATGCTGGAAAGTCATGCATGGCTTGGCTACCCGGGTTGTTGCGGACCTGTCTAGCTTACCACCAAGCCTGATGGTATTGCGCACCCCATCGTTCCCGCTTGCGCGGAATGAGGGCTATGCAAAGTCGGCATGGAGGCCATGCTCAGATCGAAAGTATTGTTCCGTACAATACCGGCTTGCTGAGTTGATTTGGGATGAGTGATGATAGATTTCGTGGTGCTCGGTGTCGCGGCATTTGCTGCCGGCTTGGTGGATGCGGTAGTAGGCGGCGGCGGCTTGATACAGATACCTGCGTTGTTTTCGGTATTTCCCAACATGGCCCCGGCGACTTTGATCGGTACCAACAAGCTGGCCAGCATTTGCGGCACGGCGGTCGCTGCAGTGAATTATGCGCGGCGCGTCAGTATAGCGTGGTCAGTCGCTGCGCCAGCAGCTGCTGCGGCTTTGGTGTTTGCGTTTGCTGGCGCCTATACACTGACCAAAGTGTCGCCGGACTTTATGCGCATGCTGTTGCCACTGGTGTTGCTGGCGGTGGCGATTTACACGTTCTGGAAGAAGGATTTTGGCAGTGTGCATGCGCCGCTGCACAGTGGTGCGAAAGAGCAGGGCTTTGCTTTGTTGATCGGTGCCTCGATCGGTTTCTATGACGGTTTCTTCGGTCCCGGTACCGGAAGCTTCCTGGTGTTTCTGTTTGTTCGTGTGTTCGGCTTCGACTTTCTGGCGGCGTCTGCCGTTGCCAAGGTCGTCAATGTGGCGTGTAATTTTTCCGCGCTAATCTGGTTCGGGTATAGCGGGCATCTGATTTGGCAGCTAGGTTTGCTGATGGCCATCTGTCAGGTAGCTGGTTCCGTCATTGGCAGCAAGCTGGCGGTCAAGCATGGCAGCGCTTTTGTGCGCAAGTTGTTCCTGCTGGTGGTCAGTGCCCTGATCCTGAAGACAGGCTATGACGCTTTTCTGAGGTGGCAAGTTTAGCAAGAACTGATTGTTTCACGTGGAACAAAGAGGGCGCCCATCGTATTGATCGGCGCCCTTTTTGCTATGTTTCACGTGGAACAATCACGGAAATATTTTGCTTAAAAAAGTCGCAGCCGCAAAAAGACTCTATAATCCTTCCTTAATCCCTTCGCTTTAACCAATTCCATCATGTTATTTCCAACTGAATTCGACGTCATCGTTGTCGGCGGCGGTCATGCCGGCACCGAAGCGGCTTTGGCTTCTGCCCGCATGGGGCAGAAAACCCTGCTGCTGACGCACAATATTGAGACCCTGGGGCAGATGTCATGCAACCCTTCCATCGGCGGTATCGGCAAAGGCCATCTGGTCAAGGAAGTCGATGCGATGGGCGGCGCCATGGCGATCGCCACCGATGAATCGGGCATCCAGTTCCGCATCCTGAATTCGTCCAAGGGGCCTGCCGTGCGCGCCACCCGCGCGCAGGCCGACCGCTTGCTGTACAAACAGGCGATCCGCTCGCGTCTGGAAAACCAGCCCAACCTTTGGCTGTTCCAGCAGGCCGTTGATGATCTGATGGTGGAGGGCGACCGTGTGGTGGGCGCCGTCACCCAGATCGGGCTGAAATTCCTTGCCCGCGCCGTGGTCCTGACCGCCGGTACTTTCCTTGATGGGAAGATCCACGTCGGCCTGCAAAACTACTCGGCAGGCCGTGCCGGTGATCCACCTGCGATCTCGCTGTCGGCCCGCTTGAAAGAATTGAAGCTGCCGCAAGGCCGTTTGAAGACGGGGACGCCGCCACGTATCGACGGCCGCAGCATCGATTTCTCGCAGATGTCGGAACAGCCGGGCGATCTCGATCCGGTGCCAGTGTTCTCCGTCATGGGCAATGCCGCGATGCACCCGCAGCAAATGCCTTGCTGGGTCACGCACACCAACAGCAAGACGCACGACATCATTCGCGGCGGTCTCGATCGTAGTCCGATGTACACCGGCGTCATCGAGGGCGTCGGCCCGCGTTATTGCCCGTCGATTGAAGACAAGATTCATCGTTTCGCTTCCAAGGAATCGCACCAGATCTTCCTCGAACCGGAAGGCCTGACCACGCACGAATTCTATCCAAACGGTATCTCGACCAGCCTGCCGTTCGATGTGCAGATTGCGCTGGTGCGCTCGATGAAGGGTATGGAAAACGCCCACATCCTGCGTCCCGGTTATGCGATCGAATACGATTACTTCGATCCGCGCGGCTTGAAAGCATCGCTGGAAACCAAGGCAGTGCAGGGCCTGTTCTTCGCTGGACAGATCAATGGCACCACTGGTTACGAAGAAGCGGCAGCTCAGGGTATGCTGGCCGGTATCAATGCAGCGCTGCAAACCTCGGGCCGCGAAGCGTGGAATCCAGCTCGTTCGGAAGCCTATATCGGCGTCATGGTCGACGATCTGGTCACGCAAGGCGTGATGGAACCGTACCGCATGTTCACCAGCCGCGCTGAGTACCGCCTCAGCCTGCGCGAAGACAATGCCGACATGCGCCTGACCGAAATCGGACGCAAGCTCGGTGTGGTCGGCGATGTGCAGTGGGAAGCGTTTGAGAAAAAACGCGAGTCGGTGGCGCTGGAATTGGAACGTCTGCGTTCCACGTGGG
>JBGSBQ010000011.1:0-20229 GCA_041730475.1 Sphingomonadaceae bacterium | reverse complement strand
GGATTATCAATAACTGTTTCATTAATGCTTTCATTTTGTATAGTAGGTGCAGTTATATATGAGTTTTCTTCTATAAATGCGGCTACTCAGTATTTTAAATATGGTTTATTTATATCAATATCTGCTATTACAACTTTGTATACATTAAATAATATACTAAAAACATTAGTAATGAAGGTAGTTATTAATGAAATATTTGGATTATTAGATAATATAAAGTATTCATCCGAACAAGTGCTGCGCCAGTACATCGGCGCGGCCAGCGACGGCCTGCATCCGCGCCAGCTGAAGCTGAACGTCGGCTATCGCCCGGTGCAGTGGATCAAGAACTGTGTGGCGGTGGGCTTGTCGGGCGGCTTCCTGGAACCGCTGGAATCGTCCGGTATCGGCCTGATCGAAACGGCGGCCTATCTGGTCAGCTATCTGTTCCCGCACGACGGCAACATGGCGCCGCTGGCGCAGACCTTCAACCAGATGATGGCGGCGCGCTACGAGCGCATCGTCGATTTCGTCAAGCTGCACTATTGCCTGACCCAGCGTACCGACAGCCAGTTCTGGATCGACAATGCCGATCCGGCCAGCATTCCGGCCACGCTGCGCGACAAGCTGGCCATGTGGCGCAGCCGGCCGCCGCACCGCATGGATTTCATCGTCGATCTGGAAATGTATCCACCGTCGAGCTGGCAATATGTGTTGTATGGCATGGAGTTCCCTACCCGGCTGCAAGCGACCAAGGCGGCACTGCCGCATACCGATGCGGCCCGTCAGGAGTTCCAGATGATCGCCCAGGTGGCCCAGCGCGCAGTGGCCGACCTGCCGACCCATCGCGCACTGGTCGACTATTATTGCCAACGTGCCAACACCGGAGCGCAACAACGACGGGCCTGACAGCGGCATAGCATAGGCGTACAATAGGACTTCCCTGCTGGCAATATTTTAGCGTGAGATCACGCTGCCAGCGCTCTGAAAGAAGCCCTAGATGGATTACCGCCGAGAACATGTACGCCGCCTGCTGCAGGTCGCAGCCGAGCTAGCCAGCACCTCGGATGAGCGCGTGTGGGCGGCGCATATTGTTGATATTGCCCGCATGGGCGTGGCCTTCGTCACGGATGAAGAAATGGCGCTGGGCCACTATGCGTTCAGCTTCTGCTTCCCCGGCAGCCATACGCGCAATGACGTGCTGGTTGACGTGCTGTACAGCCGACCGTTCGGCGCCGAAGGCCGCTACCGCAACGGCGCCCGCTTTGAGCATGTGGCTGAGGCGGTGGTGGAACGCATCGTCGACTATGTGACCACCGGGGCCGAAGCGATGCTGGAACTGGAGCGGGTGCGCGACCAGGAACCCCGCGCCTGAGCCGCGCGCGACAGGCATAATGGTGGCAGCGCCCTCGGGCAGACCATCGATGCAATCGGACAGGGGAATCACGTGGCACCACAGCAAGCAGCGACTGAGCAGGCATTGCAGCAATTCTTCCAGCAACAGCAGATCCAGCAGGTCGAGTGCCTGTTTGCCGATATCAGCGGCTACCCGCGTGGCAAGCTGATGCCGGCATCCAGCTTTGCGGCCGGCGCCGAACTACGCATCGCCCAGGCCATCCTGATGCAGGCCGTTACTGGCGAATACTCCGATCACCCGCTGTTTCCCGAGTCCGATCCCGATGTACGGCTGCAGCCCGATCATGCGACACTCCGGCTGGCGCCATGGTCGAGCGTCCCCCGTGCCGTGGTCATCCATGACAGCGTCGAACTCAACGGTGAGGTCTGCCCGTTTGCGCCGCGCTCGCTGCTGCGTCAGGTGATGGCAGCCTATACGGCGCGCGGCTTGCGGCCCGTGGTCGCGCCCGAAATCGAGTTTTACCTGACCGCGCCGAATCCCGATCCCAGCCAAGCGCTCACCTTCCCGCTCGGCCGCAGCGGCCGGGCCGAGGCGGGCCAGTCGGCCTACAGCCTGAATCTGCTGAACGAGCTGGCGCCGTTCTGGGACGAATTCCACGCCGCGCTGGCGACGCTGCAGATCCGTTCCGATACCTGGATCCATGAATCCGGCACCTCGCAATATGAGATCAACCTGCTGCACGGCGACCCGCTGGCAGTGGCCGATCAAGCCTTCCTGTTCAAGTACGCGGCCAAAGAGATCGCCCTCAAGCATGGCCTGCATGCGGTGTTCATGGCCAAGCCAATCGCCGGCCAGCCGGGCAATTCCATGCACTTGCACCAGAGCGTGCTCGATGCCGACGGACAGAACATTTTCAGTCTGGCCGACGGCAGCGCCAGCCCCCGCTTCCAGCACTTCATCGGCGGCCTGCAGCACTACATCCCCGTGCTGATGCCGCTGTTTGCCCCGTTCGTGAACTCCTACCGGCGCTTTGTGGCGGGCAGCCAGGCCCCGGTGAATCTGCACTGGGGCTACGACAACCGCACCGCCGGCCTGCGCATCCCGCTCAGCGGCGCGGCCGCACGGCGGGTGGAAAACCGTATCGCCGGCGCCGACGCCAATCCGTATCTGGCGATCGCCGCATCGCTGGCGGCCGGTCTGGCCGGCATCGACGAACAGCGCGAAGCGACCCCGGCCGCCGAAGGCGACTGCTCGACGCTGACCCACGCCCTGCCGGGCGACTTCGGCGCCGCCCTGCAACTGATGGCCGACAGCGCCGCCGCCCGCCGCTTGCTGGGTGATCACTTCGTCGAGGGGTTTTGTGCCGTGAAAGCGCTGGAGTATCAGCACTATGCGCGCGAGATCAGCGCATGGGAACGACGCTATTTGCTGCCGCAGGCCTGAATCGTGCTGGAATGCCTGGAGCGGGTGAAGGGAAGCGCACCCTCGTCGTCAGCGTGGAAGGTCCATCAAAAAATCCCGGAAAAAAGACGCAAGTACTTATTCCGCTTCCGCAAAGAAGTTACCCAAAAGAATCGTTCGCTGGCGAGTAGACCATGAGCGTCGTTTTGGCGATGCTTTTCTGAATTTTATTCAATAAAAACTGGCGCCGACTGCTCAGCAAAACTTTGATTCAATGAAAACTTTCGCGGCCACGCGCGCCGATGCCAACTGTTGAGCCGCCTGGTCGGAAATTGCCCGAGAACAGTCCAATCTCATTCCGCGCTCACCCGCTGGTTTTCTTTGGCAATCCGAATACTCCCGGGCTCAGACCCGACTGTCGATCCCATGCATAAACCCAGTTGATGCTTGCGCAGTAGTCGAACCCGACCGTCGGCAACGCCCCTTATTTCTGGTGGGATAGCAAATCTGAAATTTCAGAATATAGATCACGATGATTGATTCCAAGATTGCTTTTTTACATCCATCGCAGATGGGCACTCTATATTTAATATTTTTCAGGATACTTGATGTCCCATGAAGCCATGGGGCGCCAAGGAGCATTAGTTGAGATCGCATGGAACGAATTATCCCAAAACGTGCAACTCGGCATCAATCATTGTCCACCTAGTTTCAATAAAGTTTGTAGCTTATGCTGTTTAAGTGCGGCGTCGATGGTACGTTGCGGTTACAAAGGAATCAGCAATGACACCAATTTCCACTCCCTTCGGTTTCGCATCCACTGCAGATAACGTGTTAAAAGGGGTAGATCTGCACGGCAAGCGTGCTATCGTCACAGGCGGGTCGTCAGGGATCGGCGTTGAGACCGCACGTGTGCTCGCCGCAGCGGGTGCCGATGTAGTCATCGCAGTGCGCAACCTCGAAGCCGGCAACATTGTGGCAACTGATCTGAACTCGGCTGGTGGCCATCAGCGTGTGCGTGCTTCGTTACTTGACTTGGCGGACCAAACATCAGTAAAAGACTTTGTCGCTTCTTGGGTCGGCCCGTTGGACATGTTGATAAATAATGCGGGCGTGATGGCTATCCCCGACCTGTCCTTGACGAAGGAAGGCTGGGAAATGCAGCTGGCTACCAACTACATCGGTCACTTTTCTCTTATGACAGGCCTTCACGGTGCGCTTTCAGCGGCAGGACGAAATGGCGGTGCTCGCGTAGTTTCCGTCAGTTCCAGCGGCAACCTTATCTCACCTATCATTTTCGGTGACATGAATTTCAACTTCCTCACGTACGACCCGTTTATTGCCTATGGACAGTCCAAGACCGCATGTGCCCTGATGGCGGTCGAAGCGACGCGCCGCTGGGCGGGCGACGGTATCGCCGTCAATGCGCTCAATCCTGGCGCCATTGCCACTAATCTTCAGAAGCATACGGGCGGTTTGAAAACTCCACAGGAATGGCGCAAGACGATTGAACAAGGGGCGGCTACGTCTGTGCTTCTCGCTGCGTCGCCGCTACTGCAAGGAATCGGTGGACGTTACTTCGAGGACTGCAACGAAGCGCCCGTCGTGAACAAACGTCCAGCTGACTATCGCGGCGTTGCCGCATATGCGCTCGACCCCACCTTGGCTGAACGCCTCTGGAACGACACGCTCACACTCATGGCTTGACTTGTCAATTTGACCGGATAGGGCACTAGCTGACCAACTGGGCCTGGATGGGACGACGGTAGTTGATAGGATTATTACCAGTAGTGGTTCCAGTTTCATCCTTGAAGCATTGAAAATTTTTACGCCGGAGTTGGCTCGCCATTTGCAGGGCTTCATGCAAAAAGACATAGAGCACTTCGCTCATGGCATGGCTAGCTACGGACTCGACGTCGCTGAGATGCGTCAGCAAAGTAATGCCATGCTATTCTTGATTCCACATCTCGGCGCATAAGAGCGTTGTTCCAATTGCTGGGCGAAAATATTAGCATCGATAAACGAGTAAAGTAAGACGCACAATGCCCGCCCCCACTTCGTCTCCCGCGTTAAGCGAACTAATCGCAGTTCTGAAGGTGGCCCAGAACCGGAGCTTTCGCAAAGCGGCCGCGGAACTGGGTCTTTCAACGTCGGCACTGAGCCATGCGGTCTCCAAGCTGGAAAAGAGCCTCGGTGTGCGATTATTTCATCGAACCACCCGTAGCGTCGCCCCGACTGAGGCTGGAGAACAGTTTCTATCGAAAATTGCCCCAGCTGTGGCGGCTATTGGTGCAGCCGTGGATGACATCGACAGTCAGCGGACCACTCCGTCCGGAACAATCCGGTTGAACATGTCTGCCGCTGCTGCGCACATCCTGTTAGGCCCTATTCTGCTGCCTTATTTAGCGCGCTACCCCAATGTCGTCTTTGATGTTGTCACGGAGGGAAAGTTAGTCGACATTGTCGCTCAAGGATTTGATGCTGGTGTGCGAGCAGCTGCGAGCGTGCCGCGCGACATGATCGCAATTGACTGCACTCCTCCGCTGCGCTGGGTTGCTGTCGCCTCCGTTGCATATTTGACTCAGTATAATGTCCCCTCTGGTCCAGAAGACCTAAAGAGCCATGCTTGCATCTCCACCCGTTTGCCGGGTGGCGGGCTATATTCTTGGGAATTCAACCGAGGCGAGGATACGGTTTCAATCATCCCAAATGGCCCGCTACTATTCGACAACTACACCCTGATGATCGCGGCTGCGTGTGCGGGGGTAGGTATCGCTTGGGTAAACTGCGAATCTGTAGCGTCGGAACTTGCAGATGGCAGGTTAGTCGAAATCTTAGTCGATTGGTCACTCAAAGAGCCGCCGCTGCAATTGTATTATCCGAGCAGCCGTCAACTGCCAGCGGCAATGCGAGCGCTGATCTGTTTAATTCGTGAGGTTTACCCGAAGACTTGGCTTTCCGCTGGATCTGCAGACGTAAGCTGAGCCTGACGAAAATCAGCAAGATAAGGGAACGCATAGCCTTCAATCTAGAGGTTGAAAGATTAACGGCGGCTTCTGGACGAAGTCAGTCGTCAACTACTCTTCGCTAGTTGCATCTGTTTCCCGCTCTGCGCGTAGCTTTTTGACCCAATGAATGAAAACACTTACACCCCAGATAGTGAAGGCTATTGCCGCAAACTGTCGCCAAGTGTACGGCTGCTCATTCAGCGCAAGCCAGGTCCCAAACACCGTCATTAACGGTCCTAATAGCCATCCGGGCAACCGTTCCCAAGGCAAGAGTCCCAACATTTTTATCTCTCGAAAGTACTTCACTACAAGCCACTGAAACTGGCTGTCCGTTTATGGCCGAATGCGGCCGACGACGTTTGGATAGCGACCTGCCCATCTGCAAAACTCAACAATTCCCACACGAGGTCGCAGCCGCCCCTTTGCTGCCCGTAAAAGTGCGCAGGTCCCGGATACCGAGGCAGCGCACTTACGTTCGGGAAGTGACTGTTTCAACCCGTGGTTGTGCCTTATTGCATTACCCTGAAAATGTGGTTTTGGCCATCTGAATCCAAATATGAGACAACCAGAGCGTTAGGCGTCGTTGCTGTCATGTGCGGGTCCCACGCTGGGTCTAAAACGGCTTTGACTCGGAAGGTATATAGGCCCGGAAGCAGTTCACGTTGCAGTTCAACTCGCACAGAATCTGAGGCCAGGGGCGTGCTGAACTGATATGCGATGAGCCTACCGCGCGGCGTCAGCTCTACGCCAAATTGTGCAGTGGGCCCTGGCAGAAGGACGGAGAGGAGCGCAAGAAATGCGCCTATGCTCAACAACGAAGTACCGAGCTTTGCAAGAAATCTATAGGCGACGCGACGCCAACGTACACTTCGCCGAAACAAAGCGAAAGACAAGTATGCGGATGCGACCGCCACGAGAAGCGTGTTCAATTGCATACTAGTGGTGGCGAGTCCTGCACCAGCGAATAGCATTGAGAGCCAAAGCACCATCACGACGAACGCGGCGGACTCCAAAACGCTACGAAAATTAAAGCGAGGCATAAGAGGCAGCTTCCTTGCTAATAATGGATCGGGTCAGGTATTTGAAAATCGCCACCATAGGGGTCTGGAACACTGACGAACGGCAGCTCTTGGGCGGACGCGGCCTGCCAGACCATCACGGCAGCTTGCCAAGCGATTAATAAACTGTCAATCTTTAGTTTGCAAGCTTAGATTACTCCTTGGAGCCCCCGCGCGCGGGCTGCTCTTGGTGAATTTACGCATGACTTCGCCGATATTTGGCGGCGCCCTTATCGTCAGCCATGACGACATCTTTTATGCCTACTAGGGAAAGACGATCCATGACCTCACCAATCACCGGTAGCGAAGGTGCAGTTGCCTACACCATCACGTTGGACGGCGTGGCACTTTCCGATAGCGTGCAGATCGTGTCGATCGAAACGAATCACAGCACCAACCGTATCCCGTCAGCGGAGATCATCCTGCTTGACGGCGACATGCCCAACGCTTCCTTTCCGGTGGCTGATGCTGGCAACTTCAAGCCAGGCACCTTGGTAGTGATCAGCGCCGGTTATGGCATGAACCTGAGCCCGATTTACAGCGGGGTGGTGGTGCGGCACAGTGTCAGGATTAGCGGCAGCAACTATGCGCGCCTGGTGATCGAGTGCCGCGACAAGGCGCTGGCGATGACGGTTGGGCGCAAGAATGCCAACTACATCGACAAGACTGACAGCCAGATTATGTCATCCCTCATTTCCGGCTATGCAGGCCTGAGCGCTGCGGTCGACAGTACTGCCATCACCCACAAAAACCTGGTGCAGTATTACGTCACCGACTGGGACTACATGATGGTGCGCGCCGAGGCTAACGGCCTGCAGGTGCTGGTAGACAGCGGCAAGGTAACCGTGGCCGCGCCGGTAACCAACTCCGCTCCCGTGCTGACACTCACCTATGGCATGGACCTGATGGAGTTCGAGGCCGAAATGGATGCCCGCAGTCAAGTGGCCTCGGTCACTGCCACGAGCTGGGATCCGACAACACAGACGATGTGGGAGCAAACTGCCATGCCACTCACCTTGACCGGGCAAGGCGACATGACCTCGACATCACTGGCCGCTGTGCTCGCCCCGGGCGATTTCGGCTTGCAAACTGCTGCGTCGCTTGACAGCGCGGCATTGGCGACTTGGGCAAAGGCGCAGCAGACCAAGGCGGCGATGGCGCGCATTCGTGGGCGCATGCTGTTCCAGGGCAGCGCACTGGCGAAACCCGGCGTGCTGATGACGCTGGCAGGCGTGGGGGCGCATTTCAATGGGAATGTCATTGCCAGCAACGTCATCCACCGCATCCAGGACGCTAACTGGACCACTGAGGTCGAGTTCGGCATGCCAAGTTACTGGTATGCCGACGAGCACCAGCCGCATTTTTCCACAGCGACGGTCTGCTCCCCCGGCATCGCTGGCCTGCACATCGGCCTGGTGTTGAAGCTCGACGCCGACCCGGAAGGCCAATGCCGGATTCTGGTGTCGATGCCCCTGTTAAAGGCAGGCACAGGCGGAATTTGGGCCCGCCTGTCGACCTTCTACGGCTCGGATGGCTTTGGCGCTTTCGTGATCCCGGAAGTTGGCGACGAGGTGATACTCGGCTTTTTCAACAACGATCCTTCTTGCCCTGTCATCCTGGGTAGCCTCTACAGCAGCAAGCATCGGCCTCCTTACGAGCTGACGGACGAGAACAACTTCAAAGCCTTCGTCACGCGGAGCAAGCTCAAGGTAGAGTTTGACGACGACAAGAAAGTCATCACCTTCACCACGCCAGGCAACAACAAGGTGGTCATTAGCGACGATGCCAAGTCGATCTTGCTCCAGGATCAGAGCAACAACAAGGTAGAGCTTAGCCCGAGCGGGATTTTGCTCGACAGCCCCCATGACATCACGATGAAGGCTGTTGGCAAGGTCAGCATCACCGCCCAGGAGCACGTCGAGGTGATGGCAAACCTGGACGTCATGGTGAGTGGTTTGAACATCAACCACAACGCCAACATCGGATTTGTCGCCAAGGGTACAGCCACGGCAGAACTGTCTGCCGCCGGACAGACCACCGTCAAGGGTGCACTGGTGATGATTAACTAACGCATAGGAACCCGCACATGCCAGCCGCCGCCCGAATCACTGACATGCACAGTTGCCCGATGGTGAGTCCGGCCCAGCCGCCGATTCCACACACGGGCGGCCCGATTGCCGGTCCCTGCGTCCCGACTGTGCTGATCGGTGGCTTGCCGGCTGCCGTGGTGGGCGACATGTGCGTCTGCGCGGGCCCGCCGGATACGATCGTGAAAGGCAGCACTTCCGTGCTAATCGACGGCAAGCCGGCCGCGCGCGTGGGGGACACTACCGCTCACGGCGGCAGCGTTGTACAGGGATTGGGCACTGTGTGGGTTGGTGGATAGCCAAGTAATCGTCAGGTACGCCAGGCGGGGCAAGATCGTAGATTCTACAAAATGATTTTGGGGAGGAAACTGGATTTTGGAGAGATAGGCGGATCCGAAAATGATCCGTTTTCTCCGATGGAGCGGGTGAAGGGAATCGAACCCTCGTCGTAAGCTTGGGAAGCTTCTGCTCTACCATTGAGCTACACCCGCGACACCAGCATTCTACGCGCCTTTACCCCATATTGACAACTTCTCAAGCCCAGTCGTGACGACGGGCGCAAGTGTTGCGTCGATGCAAAAAACATACTATCAAGAAATTAGTTGACACTTAAGTCTGTTAGTATGTTGCCACCTTTGCTTACCCCTATCCAGGAACGCCCATGCGCAGCTCACCCCATGCGACCGGCCGCGAGACCGTCTTACAAGACGGCAAGCCGATCGTGACCACGACCGATCTGAAGGGTCGCCTGACCTACGTGAACTCCACCTTCATCGACGCCAGCGGCTATGCCGATGAAGAACTGGCGGGCCGTGCGCAGAGCGCGCTCTATCACCCGGACATGCCGCCCGAAGTCGATGCCGACATGTGGCGCACCGTGCTGTCAGGCCAACCTTGGCGCGGTCTGGTCAAATACAGCTGCGCCGATGGCGGCTATTTCTGGTGCATTGCCAACGTCACCCCGGTCATCGAACGGGGCAGCGCCACCGGCTTCATGTCGGTGTGCACCAAGCCGAAGCGCGAACAAATCACACAGGCCGAGCAGCTGTACCGCACCGTGCGCGGCAGCAATCCCGAGCGCGTCACCATCGTCCGTGGCGCCGCCGCGCCGCGCGGCTGGCGCAAGCTGGCCAACACGCTGCGCGACATCACGCTGGCGCAGCGTCTGGCGCTGTGCTTCGGCAGCATGGCGGCGCTGGCACTGGCACTGGCCGCGCATGCGCTGTTCGACTATGCCGATGGCATCGTACACGGGCTGGCGCTGCTGCTGGTGCTGCTGGCCCTGTACGGCTGGCGCAATCTGCACGTCGCGGTGGTGGAACCGATCAAGGCCAGCATCGACGCCGCCCGCATCCTCGCCGGTGGCGACCTGACCACCCGCATGGCAGTCGACCGGCATGACGAACTGGGCCAGCTGCAAGCATTCGTGCGCCAGCTAAACCTGAATCTGGCCTCGATTCTGGTCGACATCCGCAGCAACTTCACGCTGACACGCAGCACCACCACCCAGGTCCGCGCCGCCAACGTCGACCTGTCGGCCCGCACCGAAGCGCAGGCCAGCAACCTGGAACAGACTTCCGCCCACATGGGCCTGATTACCGGCACCGTCAGCCAGACCGCCGACAACGTCACCACCGCCAGCACCGTCGCCAGCGAAGCGACCCGGCTGGCCGAACGCACCGGCGTGGCCGTGGCGCAGGTGGTGACGGCGATGCACGACATCAGCGCCTCGTCGCGCCAGATCGTCGACATCATCAGCCTGATCGACGGCATCGCCTTCCAGACCAACATCCTGTCGCTGAACGCGGCGGTGGAAGCGGCACGCGCCGGCGAAAGCGGGCGCGGCTTCGCGGTGGTGGCGAATGAAGTGCGCAGTCTGGCCCAGCGCAGCGCGGCGGCGGCCAAGGACATCAAGTCGCTGATCGACACCTCGACCGGCAAGATCGAATCAGGCGCCAGCATGGCCAGCAACGCCGGCCGCGACATGGATGCAGTGATTGCCGCAATTGGCCAGGTGGCCGCCATCATGGGCGAGATCAGCGGTTCGACGCGCGAACAGAGCAGCGGCGTCAACCAGGTCAAAGACGCTATCATGCAACTGGACGAAGTGACGCGCCAGAATGCCCAGATGGTCGAAGAAGCGTCAACCGCCACGGGCGTGCTCGACATGCAGGCGCAGGCCGTGGCCAAGGCGCTGGAAGTGTTCAAGCTACCGGCGCAGCAAGGTGCCAAAGCGGCGCGCAGCGCCAGCCTCGCCCTGGCCGCCTGACGCCACACCAACAACGGGGACAGACCACGTTTTTGGTGTCAACAACGTGGTCTGTCCCTAATGCCGATAAGTTAAGGTGCCGAAGCGCGCGCTTGAACCCCAGGACAAGAACTGGGGTCAGACCCGCTGGGTCTGACCCCGGCTTTGCGTCGGTGGGGTTTGCCAGCAGATCTGCGCCTTAACGGCATTATGGTCTGTCCCCGATTTTTTTTCAGGAGTTGCCATGACTGTTGCCCGTTTCCCTGCTGTGCCTCGCCTCGCCGCCGGCCTGATCCTCGCACTGACGCTGCCCGCCGCGCTGGCGCAGGCGCTGACGGCGGCGCCGGTGCCACCACCACCGGCGCTCGATCCGGTCGCCGCGCTGGTCAGCCAGTTGAACCTGCAACAGTACAAGGCCACCATCAAGCAGCTAACCCGCTTTGGCGACCGCCGTCAGGGCACCCAGCGCAACCGCGAGGCGCTCGACTGGATCGAAGCGCAGTTGCGGGCCTATGGCTGCAGCAACGTCGAACGGCTGCAATACCAGTACACGCAGCCGGCCCCCGATGCACCGGCACCAGCCCGCAAGCCGGGCTTGCCGAGCGGCGGCGCCGGCGGACCACCGGGTCAGGGCGGCAGCACGCTGTTCGGCCAGCGCGCGCCGACCGGCGTGAATACCGATCCGCTGCGCCAGCCCGATGCGCGCCTGCGCGCGCTGAATGCGGAGCCGACCCCGGTCGGTACTTCGCTGCGCGAGAACGTGTATTGCACCAAGGTCGGCACCACCCATCCGGAAGAAATGTATCTGGTCAGCGCCCACATGGATGGCATCGGCTTCGGCGAGGCCGCCAATGACGATGGCTCCGGCACCGCACTGGTGATGGAGCTGGCGCGCATCTTCAGCGCGCCCGGCGTCAGTACCGAGCGCTCGATCCGCTTCGCACTGTGGAACAATGAGGAGACCGGCCTGAACGGCGCGGCTGCCTATGTCGAACAGCGCGCCGCATTGCAGGGCATCGAAGCGCCGAAGGGTTCGGGCCGCTATCCGGAACCGAAGTGGCTGGGCATGATCCAGCATGACATGATGTTGTTCGACCATGGCATGCCGGTGCCGCAGCTGGACGCCGCCGGCCAGCCGCTGCGGGATGCCGCCGGCCAGCCCGTGTATGCGCCGCCCAAGGAGCAGCGCCGCGAGGCCGATGTCAACATCGAATATCAGGCCGTCTCGAAACAGGCCGAGGGCTCGGCGCGGCTGGCGTGGGCACTGCGCGCCGCCAACGACAAATATGCCAGCCACTATCCGGCCGCCGTCGGCTTCCACATGACGAATACCGATTCGACCCCGTTCATGGATCTGGTGCCATCGATCTCGCTGCGCGAAAACGAACGCGGCATGCAGATCGGCGCCGGCTGGAATCCGCACTGGCACCAGCCGACCGATTTGTTCAGCAATTATTCGGATCAGGACTTCCTGCTGGGGCTGAACGCGGCCCAGACCACGCTGGCCGGCGTAGCCCAGCTGGCCGGCGCCCGCATCGGCCGCTAAGCGCTCAGCGCTCAGCGCAGCAGCAACAACGCCTGCTGCGGCTGGGCGTTGGCCTGCGCCACCATCGAGGCCCCGGCCTGCTGCAGGATCTGGCTGCGCGTCAGCTGCGCCGTCTCGCTGGCGTAATCGGTGTCGCGGATGCGCGAACGCGCCGTGGCCAGATTCGACGACTGGCTGGTGGTGTCGTTATACGCCAGTTGCAAACGGTTCTGGGTCGCACCCAGATAGCCACGCAAGTCATTCACGCTGTCGAGTTTGGCGTCGATGTAATCCAGCGCCAGCGTCGCGCCGTTGTACGAGGACAAATCGATCGCCGGTTCACCGCCACTGCCGGCCGGGCGCAACACGGTGACCGTATTGCCATCGGCGCTGGACGCTTGCAGCCCGGCCGTAAAGCCGGCTGCGCCCGGATTGCTGCCGCCGATGCTGACCGTGTGCGGCAGGCCGCTGGGCGTATCGAGCACCGTGACCACGCCGCGATGCACGCCGCCGCCCAGCCCCAGCGCGGCGGCCCCGGCGCCACCGATACTGACGTCGCGCCCGTCGGCCGCCGTCAGCGTCAGCGTCGCACCACTGGCGCTGGCCGACACGCCACTGCCGCCGGCCGCGCCATTGATGGCAGCTGCGGCGGCCGCCGCCCGCGCATTACCATTGGCGCCACTGATCGCCCCCAGCGCCACGCCATTGATGCTGACGCTGCCGCCGGCCAATACCCCGCCCGGCACCACCGTGCCACTCAGCGTGGTGCTGGCGCTGGCCGCGATGCCGCCCGGCGGTGCCGCACTATTGATGGCGGCCGCCACCGCATAGGCACTGGCGCTGCTCTGCCCGACCTGACTGCCGGCCACGCTGGCGCCTATGGCCGTGCCATTGATCGCCAATGCCCCGACCGTCAATGGCAAGTTGGCCTGGGCCTGCAGATTGACCTGCAATTCCGGCACCTCAACGCTGACACTGCCCAATCCGGCCGGTGCATATAGCTGGGGAATCGCCACATCGAGCGTATCCTGCACCCCGGCACCGACCTGCAGCCGGGTCGCGAAGCTGCCGTCCAGCAGGCTCAGGCCGTTGTACTTGGCGCTGGCTGAGATCTCCTGATTCGATTTGACCAGCAGATCGACTTCCTGCTGCAACGCGCGGCGGTCACTGGCGCTGTTGGTGTCATTGGCGGCCTGCACCGCCAGCTCGCGGATGCGCTGGAAATTATCGACCACCTGTCCCACCGCCCCTTCCGCCACCTGCAGCAGCGATATACCGTCATTCACGTTGCGGCCGGCCTGTGCCAGCCCGCGCACACTGGCGCCCATGCGTTCGGTGATCGACAGCCCGGCCGCATCATCGGTGGCGGAATTGATACGCTGTCCGCTGGACAAACGGTGCAAGGTAACGGCCAAGCCCTCTCCCGCCCGCCGGTAGGCGTGCTGGGCATTCAGCGACGAGAGGTTGGTGTTGATCTGCATGCAGCGGCCGTAGGGATAGCAAGCGTGGACCCGGGATTCCGGGCTGACGATCAATTAACGGCAGGAAAGAGGGAAGACTTTAATGGGAGGCCGACTGCAACGCCAACTACCAGGCCAACTACCAGGCCGACTACAAGGCCGGCTGCAGTGCCGGGGCGGCTGCGATGCGCTCGCGCACCTGCGCCAGCTGGGCCGGCTCCATACGGGCCGCCGCGTTTTTCAGGTATTTGCCGGCGCCGCTGGCGCCGCTGCGTTCGGCCAGTGCCAGCCACAGCCAGGCCTGCCCGGCATCAGCCGGCGTGCCCTGCCCGCTCAGATACATCAGCCCGAGGTTGAGCTGGGCCCGCGCATGGCCCTGCTGCGCCGCTTTCAGATACCAGGCGTGCGCCGCCGCGTAATCCTGCGCCAGTCCCTGGCCATTATCGTAGCGCAGCGCCAGCGTGAACTGGGCCAGTGTATGGCCCTGCTCGGCCGCCTTGCGGTACCACGCGGTGGCCTGTACCGCATCCGGCTGCGGTCCGTCGTCCTTGTCGAACAGCAGGCCCAGCATGTACTGCGCGGCGGCGTAATCCTGCTCAGCCGCACGGCGGAACCAGCCCAGCGCCTTGCGTTCATCCTGCGGCACGCCCTGCCCGTTGGCATAGCGCAGACCGAGGTCGAACTGGGCCCGCAAATGGCCCTGATCGGCCGCCTTGCGGTACCAGAAGATGGCTTCCTGCGCATCCTGCGGCACGCCATGGCCGCTGTCATACAGCAGGCCCAGATGGTATTGCGCGGCCGGGAAACCCTGCTCGGCGGCCTTGCGGTACCAGTGCTGCGCCTGCTCATAATCCTGCGCCACGCCCTGCCCGTGGTCATAGCGCAGGCCAAGGTTATTCTGGGCCGCAGCATGGCCCTGCTCGGCCGCCTTGCGGTACCAGTCCATGGCCTTCTGCTCGTCGCGCGGCACGCCCTGGCCGTTATCGTAAATCAGGCCCAGATTGAACTGCGAGCTGGCATGGTCCTGTTCGGCCGCACGGCGGTACCACAGGATCGCCTTCTGGCTGTCCTGTGCGATGCCGTCGCCCTTGTCGAAGCGCAGCGCCAGATTGAACTGGGCCGGCGCATAGCCCTGATCGGCCGCCTTGCGGTACCACGACATGGCCTGCCCCACGTCCTGCGGCACGCCCTGTCCATTGTCATAGCGCAGGCCGAGATTGAACTGGGCCCGCGCATAGCCTTGCTCGGCCGCCTTGCGGTACCACATGATCGCTTGCCGGAAGTCCTGCGGCACGCCCTTGCCGGTGTCATACATCATGCCGAGATTGTTCTGCGCGCCGGCATCGCCCTGATCGGCGGCCTTGCTGAACCAGTGCATCGCCTGCTGGGTGTCGGCTTCCAGTCCCTGCCCCTTGGCATACAGCCAGCCCAGGTTGTACTGCGCCGCCGCGTAACCCTGTTCGGCCGCCAGCTGGTACCAGCGTGCCGCTTCCTGATAGTCCTGCAGCACGCCCTGACCCTTCTGGTACATCACGCCCAGATTGTATTGCGCGTGCTCCAGCCCGGCATTCGCGGCCAGCCGGTACCAGGCCACGGCCTGCTCATAGCTTTGTGCTACGCCCTGGCCGTTGAAATACATAAAGCCCAGACTGTGCTGGGCATTCGGCACGCCGCGCTCGGCCAGCTGCTTCACGCGCAGGAATTCTGCGGTGTAGGTGCTGCCGGACGAGGCGTCGGCTTCCGTCGGACTGTATTTCTGCATACGGGATCAGGCCTGGAACGCCACCATCGGCAGCGCCGATTCGCTCGGCACCACATGCAGCATGGGGGCCGAGGTCGGTGCGTTCAGGCGGCTCTGCTCGTGCACCACGTCGAGGAAGCTGGCCAGTGAAATCGGCCGGTGGTAGAAATAGCCCTGCATCGTGGTGCAGCCATGCGCCTGCAGATAGCGCGCCTGCACATCGCTCTCCACCCCTTCGGCCACCAGATGCAGGCCGAGGCCACGGGCGATCGAAATAATCGCCAGAATCACCGGGTAGTGGCCATGCTCGTCGTGGATCTCCTTGACGAAGGACTGGTCGATCTTGATGGTGTGGATCGGGAAGCGGTGCAGATATGACAGCGACGAGTAGCCGGTGCCGAAATCGTCAATCGCCACCGACACGCCCAGCTGGCACAACTTGTTCAGCTGTTCGATCGCGTACTGCGGATTGCGGATGCAGATGTTCTCGGTGATCTCGACTTCGATCTGGGCCGGCGAAATGCCGTAGCGCGTCAGCGCGCCGCGCATCTTCTCGAAGAAGTCGCCACGGTCCAGATATTGCGGCGACAGGTTCAGCGACAGGCGCAGCGCATCGCCGCCGGCCGCATTCCATTGCAGCAGGTCGCGGCACAGCGCGCCCAGCATCCAGTCCGAGATCGGCAGCATCAGGCCATTGTCTTCGGCGAACGGCAGGAACTCGCCGGCCGACAGCAGGCCACGGGTCGGGTGGTTCCAGCGCATCAGGCCTTCGGCGCCGATCACGCGGCCGGTCGCCACATCGATCTGCGGCTGGTAGTACATTTCCAGCTCGTTCTGCTCCAGTGCCTTGCGCAGGCTCTGTTCCAGCGCGATCTTCTGGTGCGACACGTCCAGCATCGAGTTGTGATAGAAGCTGTGGCCATTCTTGCCGAGCGCCTTGACCTGATACATGGCGATATCGGCATGGCGCAGCAGTTCGTCGATGGTTTCGCCGTCGCCCGGATGGATGGCGATCCCGATCGAGGCCGAGATATGCACTTCATGGCCATCGAGGTCGAACGGCTGGTGCAGGCTTTCGAGGAATTTGTCCGCGATCGATTTGGCGTCGGCGCGGTCACGCAGCTCCGGCAGTACGATGGTGAATTCGTCGCCGCCCTGCCGTGCCAGCGTATCGCCGCGGCGCAGGCAGTCCTTCAGGCGCAGCGCGACCTGCTGCAGCAGCTCGTCGCCCTTGACATGGCCCAGCGTATCGTTGACCAGTTTGAAGCGATCCAGATCGACGAACATCACGGCCAGCTCGGTCAGCTTGCGCTTGGCCTGAATCACGGCCAGGCCGAGGCGGTCCTTGAACAGCATGCGGTTCGGCAGGTCGGTCTGGATATCGTGGTAGGCCTGGTACGAGATCACTTCCTCGGCGCGCTTGCGGTCGGTGATATCGCGCGCCACGCCATAGGTGCCGAAGAATTCGTGCTTCTTGACGTCTTGATCCGGGATATGCATGCCGATTGCGTTCAGCGAAATCGTCATCAGCGTATTGTTGAAGGTGCGCTCGATGCCGCTGCCGTTATTGCATTTCAGGCGCAGTTCGACGTTGCGCGAGGCCCGTTCGTCGAGGCGGCGCTCATTGAACACATAGCGGGCCCGCTCCTGGTCTTCATCGTGCACCAGAATCGAGTAGTGCTTGCCGATCAGCTCTTCGCGGGTGAAACCGAGCAGCTGCTGGGCGCGGTCATTGACGAAGGTGAATTTGCCCTCATGGTTCAGGGTATAGATGATGTCTGGCGAACTATCGACCAGATAACGGTACATCTTTTCCGAGTTTTCCAGCTGCGAGGCGATCCGTTGATTGTCGATCGCCAGCTTGCGCTTCTGCAGCGCGTTCTCCACCGTCTTCAGCAGCTCTTCGCGGCTGTACGGCTTGCGCATGTAATCGTAGGCGCCGCGTTTCAGCGCGCCGATCGCCGCCTCGATGCCGACATCGCCACTCATGACGATGACGTCGCCGTCGATGCCCTTGGCGTTGATGAAGTCCATGATCTCGTGGCCGCTCATGTCAGGCAGGCGCAAGTCGAGCAGGATCAGGTCGAATTTCAGTTTGGTCAGCTGGGCCAGTGCCTCGCTGCCGCAGGTGGCGGTGACCAGCTGGTAATCGCGGTCACGCAGCAGTTCATACAGCGACGACAGCAGCCGTGGCTCGTCGTCGACCAGCAGCAAACGCGGGCAATGGTCGGTCGCGAGCGGCACAGCGGGATTCAGATCCGTGCTTGGTTCAATGGCAGCAGGCGTGCTGACAGGGGTCAAGTTCATCATGGCCTTAAACGGAATCCATCACCCGCGTTTGCACGCCGGCGACTTGGCTGGTGCTGCCACGGGCGGGCAGCAGAATTTCAAAAGTCGTGCCGGTTTTGCCGGAACGGCAGGTGATCATGCCCTGCATCTTCTTCACCAGACCGTGCACGATCGACAAGCCCAGGCCATGGTGCTTGCCGTCCTTGGTGCTGCGCACGGCGGAGAACAGGTTGGCCAGTACCTCGGCCGACAGGCCGGGACCGGAGTCGCTGACCACCAGTTCCAGATACAGCTTGCGTTCGCGGTTAACGTGGCCGCGGTTGGAAATCTCGATCTTGCCGCCGGCCGGCAGCGCTTCCACCGCATTTTTGATCAGGTTCACCAGGATTTGCTTAAGGATGTCGGCATCGCCGTCGATTTCGGCCGGCTCCTCCTGCATCCGCACCACGATCTGCACCGAGGCCGGCACGAAGTCGGTAGCGCGGAACAGGCGCAGCACGTCGTCGACCACGCGCGCCACGTCGACCACGCGGCTGGTATCGGTCGGCTGCAGGTCGGCCAGACCGTTGATCAGCTGGCCGACGCGGTCGATTTCCTCGTTCAGGATCGACATCTCACCCACCACCGGCTCGCGCTTGGCCAGCTTGGAGTCCAGCACCGACAGATAGTTCTTGATGATCGACAGCGGGTTGTTCACTTCATGCACCACGCGGCGCGACGCTTCGCGGTATTCCTCGGCCACATGGGCGATCTGGCGCTTGGCGTGACCACGCTCGCTGAGTGCCGTCTCCAGCGCGGCTGCGGCCTGCGTACCGAACGACTGCAGGAAGCGCTCGCGCTTCTGGTAGCTCGGCATCTGCCAGCTGGCAGCGCCGCCGATCAGCACCCCGAGGCAGCGCTGGTTGGCCACCAGCGGCACGCATACCAGGCTTTCGGTGCCGAGGAGGCGGAACAGCTGTTCTTCGGCCACGCTCAGGCCCGGATAATCTTTACCGATATACGCCAGCTTGCGCTCCAGCGCCGAGCCAGCGATCACGCCGCCGGCAGTCAGCGGGATCTGGAACTCGGCCAGGCGCTGCTGCTGCTCGCCGGCAGCCATGCCCACCAGCGCATGGCCGGTCGGATTCTCCATCAGCACCACGGTAGTGCCGAAGTCGAACAGGATGCGGGCCGAGCGCGTCATCGATTCCAGCAGGCCGGTCTCACCCTGCTGACGGGCGAAGGTCTGGCCCATCTCGGACACCAGCACCATGTTGCGCACCTCTTCCGACAGGCGCGCCTGCACCGGGTCGACCGGCGGCGGCGGCGCATAGGCCGGCGGCGTGGCGATATCGTCGGCGCCAGCCAGATCGATGCCAAGGTAGGCCGCCGATTTCTCGACCTGGCGTGCAGCGCTCTTCAGAATCTGTTCCAGCACGCCCAGTTCCAGCCCACACAGCTGCAGCGAGGACTCGATGGCCGGGCTGTGCTCTTCATCGTCGCGATGGCAGCACAGCAGGTGCGCCAGCCGCACGATGCGAATCAGTGGATGGGCCGATTCCAGCCGCGCCACCGGTTCATGGTGGTACAGCACCGAGTCGGCCAGGAAGGAATCGAGGTGCCAGCGTTCGATCAGCCAGGCCCCCGCTTCCGAGTGGGTAATCTGCAGCGTGCGCTGCTCGACGGCGCACAGGTCTTCGTCGTCGCGCGCCATGAAGTTGAAGGCGTATTCCTTGGGCGCAGTGGCCAGCAGCGCCAGCCGGCCGACATTGTGCAGCAGGCCGGCCAGATAGGCTTCCTCGACATGCGGGTAGTCCATCTGCTTGGCGATGTCGCGCGCGATGACGGCGGTGGTCAGCGAGCCTTTCCAGAAGCCGCGCAGGTCGGTGCTGCTCGAATGCGGGAAGCTGTTGAAGGTCTGGAACACGGATTCGCTGATGACCAGCGTCTTGATCATGTCGGTGCCCAGCGACACCAGCGACTGCTCCAGGCCGACCGTGCGCTGGTTGCGGTGATAGGCCGAGCTGTTGGCGACGGTCAGGATCTTGCTGGTCATCGCCGCATCCTTGGCGATGAGCGCAGCCAGCGCCGGCATGC
>JBGSBQ010000010.1:0-20544 GCA_041730475.1 Sphingomonadaceae bacterium | reverse complement strand
GCTGGTGCAGGCGGGCGAGGCCGACGCGATCACCTGGGCCGGGCTGGTGCAGCCGCTGCGGCTGGCCGCGACCCTGCTGGGCCGCGAGCAGTTCCAGCTGGAGACGCTGACGCCGCAGCAAGTGGTAGCTGCCCAGCCCAGCTGGCACATGGCGCTGCTGGTGGCCGATGAGGCTAGTGCGCCGCTGGGGCCGGAACTGTGCCGCGCCGTCATCGAGCGCTGCCGTTCGGCGCAGTGCTGGGGCGGGGTCGGTGCCGGCGTGCTGTGGCTGGCCGATGCCGGGGTCATGGCCGGGGTGCGGATTGCGCTGCCCTGGGCGCTGTATGCGGAATCGGACGACATCACCGACCGCGCCATCCTGACGCCGCACCTGTTCGAGGCCGATGGCCGCCACCTGAGCTGCTGCGGTGGCGCCGCCAGCATCGATTTTGCGTTGACGCTGATCGATACTCTGTTCGGCGCCACGGTGCAGGCGGCGATCAAGGAAAGCCTGTGCATCGACCGCGTGCGCGGCGCCGATGAACGCCAGCGGGTCGCGCTGCAGGCTCGTTTTGGCGCGCTGCAACCGAAGCTGTCGGAGGCGGTGACGCTGATGGAGGCGAATATCGAGGAACCATTGTCGACCGACGATATTGCCAGTCTGGTGGGCTTGTCGCGGCGCCAGCTGGAGCGCTTGTTCAAGCAGTATCTGGGCAGCCTGCCGTCGCGCTATTATCTGGAACTGCGGCTGCAGCGGGCCCGCCAGTTGCTGCTGGAGACCAATCATTCGATCGTGCAGGTGGGGCTGATGTGCGGCTTCTCGTCGGGTTCGCATTTTTCGACGGCGTTCGGGGCCTTGTTCGGCAATACGCCTCGGGAAGAACGTCAGCGCAAGCTGATGCCGAATAGCTAGCCGCCCGGCGGCGACGGCAGGGCCACCATGCCGTGCGCGGCCGAGGCGGTGTGATCGCTCAGGTCGGGCGCCGTCAGCGGTAGCAGCAGCTGGAAGCTGGTGCCTTCGCCGGGACTGCTGTGCAGCACGATCTGACCGCCCAGCACGCCCGTCACCATGGTCTGCACGATGTACAGCCCCAGCCCGGAGCCGCCCTGGCCAAGCCGGGTGGTGAAGAAGGGGTCATACACCTTGTTGCGGTACTCGGCCGGGATGCCGTGGCCATCGTCGCGGTACACCAGTTCGACCCGTTCGCCGTGACGCTGCGCCGTGATCTGGACCAGACCGGCCGCCTTGCCGGCGAAGCCATGCACCAGCGTATTTTCCAGCAGGTTGGACAGCACCTGCGCGAGGGGGCCGGGGAAGCTGTCCAGTTCGATGGCGGCGTCGATCGCCAGCGTGATCTTGTGCGGCGTGCTCTTCCACGCATTGTGGTGCGTGGCCAGCACTTCCTCGACTGTGCGCAGCAGCGGGAAGCGGCGCCGCCGGGCGCTGGCCTGATCGACCGCCAGTTCCTTGAAGTTGTCGATCAGGCCGGCGGCCCGGTAGGCGTTGCGTTCGATGATGTCGCAGGCTTGCTGGCACTGGCCGATGAAATCGTCGGCGCTGGAACGCTTCAGCGTGCCGGCCGTCAGGCCTAGCCGGAAGCTGGCCAGATGCGCTTTCAGCGTGGTGGCGGCGGTCAGCGTGCTGCCCAGTGGCGTGTTCAGTTCGTGCGCGATGCCGGCCACCAACCGTCCCAGCGAGGCTACTTTTTCGGTCTGCACCAGCTGGTCGGCCGCCATCAGCAGGTCCTGGTTGGCCTGTTGCAGTTCGGCGGTGCGCTGCGCTACCCGCACTTCCAGTGCTGCATTCAGTTGCTGGATTTCCGCTTCCCGCTCGCGCCGCATGCGCACTTCGCCGTGCAGCTCGGCCGTGCGGCGCTTGACCATGCGCCGCAATTGCCAAATGAACAGCAATGCCAGCGCCATCGCCAGCCCCAGCGCATACAGCGGCCGGTAATCGGTGTCGTGGTCGTAGCGCACCACGGCCCATTTTTGGCGGTAGGCATCGCGTTCGTTTTTCGGGATCGCCGCCAGCGCCTGATTCAGGATCGGCAGCAGTTCGGCCCAGTCGCTGCGCACGCCCATGCTGATGCGGTAGTCGTAGTCGGTTTCGCCGGAGATGCGGATATCGTTGCTGCCCATCGCGACCAGCTGGTGGGTGCCGGTCAGCAGCGGTCCGACGATGGCCCTGACCTTGCCCGTATGTAGCAACTTATAACCTTCGCGGAAGCTGCTGGTCGGCACCAGCCGGATCGCCGGCCAGTCGCGCTGCAGCGCCTCGGTCACGCTGGTACGCACGCTGACCGCCACCGCCTGCCCGGCCAGACCGCTCAGACCGCCCGGCGTCGGGGCCCCGATCGCGGTGTACAGCACCACCGGCGTGATCAGGAAGGGTTCACTGAAGCGCAGGTAGCGTTCGCGTTCCTTGGTCGGTGCGATGGCCGACAGCATGTCGATCTCGCGCCGTTCTATCTGCCCCAGCAACTCGGGCAGGCTGTGGTTGGACACCACGGTGAAGCGCACCCCCAGCATATCTTCCACGCGATGCAGGAATTCGATCGAAATGCCACGTGGCTGGCCATCTTCGCCGCGTGATTCGATCGGTGCGCGGTCGAAGTCGGCGCCGACCCGGATGACCGGGTGGGCACTCAGCCAGGCGCGCTGGGCCGGTGTCAGCGTCAGTTCGCGCTGAATCTGGACCCCGTCGGTGCTGCCCAGCCAGCGGCTGCGGATGCGTTCGTGATCGGCGGCGCTGATGGCGGCCACGCCCTTGTTGACGATGGACAGCAGCTCGGGGGCGTCGTTACGCAACGCCAGCCGCACCGTCGCCGCTTCCGAATCGTAGTACAGCAGGGCAATCTTCAGTGTGCTGGCGGCGGCGCTGATGGCGCGCTGCACCACGGGCAGGTCGTCGAGATAGGCATCGACTTGTCCTTGCTGTAATAGCAACGCGCCGTGCTGCGGCGTGTCCACCTCGATCACCTGGCAAGTCGGGCAACGGCTGCGGATCAGCGGTACCCGCACGGCGCCGCGCACCACAGCGACCCGTTCGCGGCCCAGACTGTCCAGATTGCGCAGGTTTGGATGGCCGGGACGGGTCGCCAGCGCGATCGGCAGCTCCATGTAGGGCGCCGAGAAATTCAGCGCCGCCTTGCGGTCTGGCCGTTCGCGCGCGCACAGCACGCCGTCGACCTGATGCGCCATGCCTTTGGCCAGTGCCTCGCTCCAGCTCGACCCCTCGTAGCGCAATTGCAGGCCCGTGTATTCGGCGATCAGCTCGGCATAGTCGAAGCAGGCCCCGGCGAACACATTGCCATCGCCGTCGGCGCGGCGGTAGATCATCGGGGGATTCTGCTGGTCCAGCGCCATCGTCAGCACGGGATGGGCTTGCATCCAGCTACGCTCCTGTTGCGTCAGCGCGACGCGCGCGAGGGGCTGCGCGACGGCGCTACAGCAGAACGCCGCAGCGACGCACAGGGTGGTCAGCAAGCCGGTGAAGGAAAACATTGCGGGGTGCACCTTCAAGCAGTGAAAGCGTTGCGTGGTGTGAGCAGCATAACTGAAGTTGTCATCGGGATAGCAAAAACTTGACCGGCCAAAAATGAAAATCCTTGTCGCGTAGAGAAAAGAGTTTTAGCATCCCGCTTTTTATAATGGGTACTCCACGCGGTGGCGCCATTCCGGACCGCGCCGCCATCCGTACCCAACATTGATAGGGAATGCCATGAACGCCAAGCTCGATACCGCCGTAACCACCCGTCCTGTGACCCGTCAGACCTTTGACGAGGTGCTGGTGCCGACTTATGCCCCGGCCGCGATGGTACCGGTACGCGCTGCAGGCCTGGATCTGTGGGATCAGGCCGGCAAGCATTACCTCGACTTCACCTCCGGTATCGCCGTCACCTCGCTGGGCCACTGCCACCCGCAGCTGGTCGAGGTGCTGACCCGTCAGGCCAATACCTTGTGGCACCTGGGCAACGGTTACACCAATGAGCCGGTGCTGCGCCTGGCCAGTGCGCTGACCGAAGCAACTTTCGCCGACCGCGCCTTCTTCTGCAACTCCGGCGCCGAAGCCAACGAAGCGGCCTTCAAGCTGGCCCGCAAATACGCGCACACCAAGTTCGGTCCGCAAAAATCGCGCATCGTATCCTGCCTGCAGTCGTTCCACGGCCGTACGCTGTTCACCGTGTCGGTCGGCGGCCAGCCGAAGTACACCGAAGGCTTCGAGCCGCTGCCACCATCGATCGACCACATTCCGTATAACGACATCGAAGCAGCGCGCGCCGCCATCCGCGACGACGTGTGCGCCGTGGTGGTCGAGCCGCTGCAAGGCGAAGGCGGTGTGGTACCGGGCAAGCTGGAATACCTGCAAGCGCTGCGCGAGCTGTGCGACCAGACCGGCGCCCTGCTGATCTTCGACGAAGTCCAGTGCGGTATGGGCCGGACCGGCGAACTGTTCGCCTACATGGGCTATGGCGTGACGCCGGACATCCTGACCTCGGCCAAGGCACTGGGCAATGGCTATCCAATCGGCGCCATGCTGACCACCAACGAGCTGGCGGCATCGCTGGGCGTCGGTAGCCACGGCACCACCTACGGCGGTAATCCGCTGGCAGCGACGGTGGCGCTGTCGGTGCTGGACATCATCAACCAGCCGGCCTTCCTGGCCCGCGTCAAGGAAGCCAGCGCCAAGCTGGTGGCGTCCATGCAGCAGGTGATCGCCGATTACCCACAAGTGTTCGCGCAAGTACGCGGCAGCGGTTTGCTGCTGGGTCTGGTGGTCGCCGAGTCCTTCAAGGGCCGTGCCAAGGATATCCAGAAAGCCGCCGAAGGCCATGGCCTGATGGTGCTGATCGCCGGTTTCGACGTGGTGCGTCTGGCGCCAGCGCTGATCGTCTCCGACGTCCAGATCGCCGAGATGACCCGTCTGCTGCGCGTGGCGCTGGATGACCTGACCAAGGCTGCGTAATTCAGTTAGCTTGATTTCGACGTCGTTCCCGCGCAGGCGGGAACCTATACTGAGGGTGCGACCGCGCTCCGCGCAGTATGGGTCCCCGGCGGGGACGACGCCTCGGCACTTACCGCCCTTGAAGGAGTTCTTATGTATGTAGTCCGTCCGGTAGAACTTGCGGATGTCGCCGCGCTGGAAAAGCTGGCTGCGATACCCATGCCGGGTGTCCATACCTTGCCGCGCACCCGCGCGCAAATCGTCGCCATGGTGGAGCGCTCGCTCGCCTCGTTCGCCGCCCATGTCGATATCCCCAGTGAAGAATCGTATCTGTTCGTGCTGCAGCCGCCCGGTAGCGCGGACGTGGTGGGCACTGCCGCCATCTTCGCTGCTGCCGGTTCCAACGGCACCTATTTCTCATTCCGTAATGACGTGATCCAGCAAGTGTCGCGTGACCTGAACATCAGCCACAGCGTGCACGCGCTGACGCTGTGCTCGGAGCTGACCGGCTATTCGCAGTTGTCCAGTTTCTACGTCGGCGACAAGGAACACGACGCGCCGGAAGCAGCCCTGCTGTCGCGCGCCCGTCTGATGTTCGCGCTGCTGGCGCCACAACGTTTTGCCGACCGCTTCTTCGTGCCGCTGGCCGGCATGACGGACGAGCAGGGCGGCTCGCCGTTCTGGGATGCGCTGGGCCGCAAATTCTTTCAGATGGATTTCCTCGATGCTGAACGCACCATCGGCGGCGCCCGTAACCGCACGCTGATCGTCGAACTGATGCCGCACTATCCGGTCTACGTACCGCTGCTGCCGGGCGACGCGCAGGCCGCCATGGGCCAGATCCACCCGTCCGGCGAACTGGCCTTCAACCTGCTGACGGCTGAAGGCTTTGAGGCCGATGACTACATCGACATCTTCGACGGCGGCCCGATCCTGCAAGCCCACAAGAATTCGCTGCGTACCTTCAGCGGCGCCTTGCAGCGTCGCGTGGTGACCCAGCCCGATGAGCCGGACCGCAACCGCGAACCACTGGTGCGCTATGCCGTCGCCACTGGCGCCGAGCAGAATTTCCGCGCCGTCGTGGCCCAGTGCCCGGCGCATGAAAACCAGCAGTCCGTGGCCCTGACCCAAGAGGTGCAGGCTGCGTTGCAAGTGGCCGAAGGCGATACCGTCGTCTGTGTCCGAATTTAAGGAAACCCTATGTTAGTTGTACGCGCTATCAAAGCCGACGATCTGGATGCCCTGTATGTGATGGCGACCCAGGTCGGCAGCGGCATGACCACGCTCAAACCAGACATGAAGATGATGGGTGACCGGGTGGCGATTGCGGTTGCCTCCTTCGCCGAGACCATCGCGCCGGAAAAGCGGGACTACATGTTCGTCATGGAAGATACCGACACTGGCCGCATGGCCGGCGTGTGCGCCATCAAGGGCGCGGTGGGACTGACTGAACCGTTTTATAACTACCGGATCGGCACGCTGGTGCATTCGAGCCGCGAGCTCGATGTGTTCACCCGCATGGAAACGCTGTACTTGTCGAACGACCTGACCGGTAGCACCGAACTGTGCTCGTTGTTCCTGCATCCGGACTACCGCACCGGCAACAACGGCAAGCTGCTGTCGAAATGCCGCTTCCTGTTCATCGCCCAGTTCCCGCACCTGTTCACCGAAAAGCTGATCGCCGAAATGCGCGGCTATCAAGAAGACAATGGCCGCTCACCGTTTTACGAAGGCTTGGGCCGGCACTTCTTCAAGATGGATTTTGACCATGTCGACGATCTGACGGCAGTCGGCAAGAAGTCCTTCATCGCCGAGCTGATGCCGAGACAGCCGCTGTATGTGGCCTACCTGCCGGATGATGCGCAGGAAGTGATCGGCAAGGTCCACAAATCGACCGCGCCGGCGCGCCGCCTGCTGGAGCAGGAAGGCCTGTACTTCGAAGGCTATGTCGACATCTTCGACGCCCGTCCGGTGCAGCAGGCGCGCGTGTCCGAACTGCGCGCCATGCGCGAGAGCGGGCTGGCTGAAATCGGCCCGACCAGCGACTTCGACGCCGCCTGCGCGCCGACTACGCCGGACGCCGAGCCGATGCTGGTATCGAATACCGTGTTGAAGGATTTCCGCATGATCCTGTCGCACGCCACCCCGGTGCAGGGCGCGATTGCCCTGCCGCCGGAAGAACAGGCACTGCTGCACTGCCATCGCGGCGATATCGTACGCACCCTGCCACTCAACGTGAGGAAGCATCCCAATGTCTGACGTCTCCACCCCAGTACTGAGCAATTTCATCAACGGCGCCTGGCTGTCCGGCAGTGGTGCGCAACTGGTCACCATCGATCCATCTAATGGCCGCCAGACTTGGGCCAGCCAGGAAGCCATGGCGGAAGATGTGCAGCGCGCCTGCGCCGCCGCCCGCGCCGCGTTTGAAGCCTGGGCCCTGACCCCGCTGGCCGAACGCATTGCGTTCTGCACCCGCTTCCGTGACCTGCTGAAGGAAAACGCGGAATCGCTGGCGCTGCTGATCTCCGAAGAAGTTGGCAAGCCGCTGTGGGAAGCGCGTACCGAAGTCACCACCATGGCCAACAAGGTCGATATCTCGATCCAGTCCTACGACACCCGCACCGGCCAGAGTCACAACAAGATCGCCGACGGCGAGGCTGTGTTGCGCCACCGCCCGCACGGCGTGTTTGGTGTGTTTGGCCCGTACAACTTCCCCGGCCACCTACCGAACGGCCATATCGTGCCGGCCCTGATCGCCGGCAATACCATCGTCTTCAAGCCGAGCGAATTCGCGCCGCGTACCGCCGTCAAGACGGTCGAACTGTGGCAGCAGGCTGGCCTGCCGGCCGGCGTGGTCAATCTGGTCAACGGCGGTCGTGATACCGGCATCGCGCTGGGCCAGAACGCCTTGCTGGACGGCGTGCTGTTCACCGGCAGCTGCCAGACCGGCAGCGCGCTGCACAAGCAGTTCGGCGGCCAGCCCGGCAAGATGCTGGCGCTGGAAATGGGCGGCAACAATCCGCTGGTGGTATGGGACGTCAAGGATATCGACGCCGCCGTGTTCATGGCGATTTCGTCGGCCTTCATTTCGGCCGGCCAGCGCTGCACCTGCGCACGCCGCCTGATCGTACAACAGGGCGCTGAAGGCGATGCGCTGATCGCGCGTCTGGTCGATGTGGCCAGCCGCCTGACCATCGGCGCATCGAATGCCGAACCGGCGCCGTTCATGGGGCCAGTGGTATCGGCAACCGTCGCCAAGCGCCTGCTGCAGGCGCAGGCTGATTTGATCGCCAAGGGCGGCACCAGCCTGCTTGCGATGCGCCATCTGGATGAGAACACCGGCTTTGTTTCGGCCGGTATCGTCGACGTCACGAACGCCAGTGGCATCCCGGACGAAGAGTGGTTTGGCCCGCTGCTGCAGGTGATCCGCGTGGCCGAATTCGACAGCGCCATCAAGGTCGCCAACGCCACCGAATTCGGTCTGGCCTCCGGTCTGATTTCGAACGACGAGTCGCTGTGGCAGATCTTCCAGGTGCGGGCCCGCGCCGGCATCGTCAACTGGAACCGTCCAACCACCGGCGCGGCCAGTAGCGCACCGTTCGGTGGCGTCGGCAAATCGGGCAACCATCGTCCGAGCGCTTACTACGCCGCCGATTACTGCGCCTATCCGGTCGCCTCGATTGAAAACCCTGTACTCGAAATGCCTGCCAAGCTGTCGCCTGGCATGAACTTCTAAGGAATACCCATGCGCGCGCGCGAATTCAATTTTGACGGCCTGGTAGGGCCATCGCACAACTACGCCGGACTGTCGTTCGGTAATGTGGCCTCGTTCAGCAACGTCAAGAGCGCCTCGAATCCCAAGCAGGCTGCCTTGCAGGGTCTGGCCAAGATGCGCGCGCTGGCGCAGCGCGGTTTTGCGCAGGCGCTGCTGCCGCCGCAGGACCGTCCGAATTTCGCGCTGCTGCGCAGCATCGGCTTTACCGGCAACGATGCCGAGGTGCTGGCCAAGGCCTACAAGGAGTCGCCGGTGATTCTGGCTTGCGCCTATTCGGCCTCGCCGATGTGGACCGCGAATGCCGCCACTGTCAGCCCATCGGCTGACAGCGCCGATGGCCGCACCCATTTCACCGCCGCCAATCTGAATAACAAGCTGCATCGGGCGTTCGAGCACGCGCAGTCGGCCCGCAGCCTGCGCGCCATCTTCAAGGACGAGCAGCATTTTGCCGTGCATGATGCGCTGCCCGGCACCCCGGCTTTCGGCGATGAAGGCGCAGCCAATCACACCCGTTTGTGCGCCAATCATGGCGACGCAGCGGTGGAGCTATTCGTGTATGGCCGCGTTGAATTCGATGCTTCGGCGCCAGCGCCGAAGCGTTATCCGGCCCGCCAGACGCTGGAAGCGTCGCAAGCCGTGGCACGCCTGCATGGCCTGTCGGCGGAACGCACCGTGTATCTGCAGCAGAATCCGGACGTGATCGATCAGGGCGTGTTTCATAACGACGTGATCGCCGTCGGCAATGGCAATGTGCTGTTCTACCACGATCAGGCTTTCGCCGATGAACAGGGCGGTCTCGATCAGCTGCGCCGTGCCATGGCCGGCGTCGGCGCTGAACTGAATCCGATCCGTGTCGATAGCGCGCAAGTATCGGTGGCCGATGCCGTCGCCAGTTATCTGTTCAACAGCCAGCTGCTGTCCAAGGCCGATGGCAAGATGGCGCTGGTGATCCCGCAGGAGTGCCAGGAAAACGCCGCAGTCGATCAGTACCTGCGCGGGCTGGTAGCCAGCGGTGGCCCGGTCGATGAATTGATTCACTTCGACCTGCGCCAGAGCATGCGCAATGGCGGCGGCCCGGCCTGCCTGCGCCTGCGCGTGGCACTGACCGACGCCGAAGCGGCGGCCATGCATCAGGGCGTGGTGATGACCGAACCGCTGTATCACACGCTGGTGGCATGGGTGGAAAAACACTACCGCGACCACCTCGAACCGTCCGATCTGGCCGACCCGCAGCTGGCGCTGGAAGTGCACGCCGCGCTGGAAGAGCTGAGCCGCATTCTGGGCCTGCCTGGCCTGTACGATTTCTAAAGCCATTGCAAAGCGTGTCCTCGCCCGCATCTGGGGGCTGGACGCTGGGCTGAGAACGCGCTAAGTTAGCACCCGTTAGGCACCTCAAACATCCGAACAGCAGCGGGACACCCCCGCTGCGGTCGTATCCAGTCACCGCCGCATGGCCACAAGCCGCCGCGACCCTGACGAAGTACACACATAAAAACGTATTGGAGAATTAACGATGAAACAACTGCCACAAGATTTGCGCACCCAAACCCAGGAGCTGGTGACTGCCAGCCAACCTGCCAGCGACAGCGGCCAAGTCGCGGCGCTGATCAGCGCCTGGCTAGGTTCGCTGGACGAAGAAGACCTGGCCGGCATCGCCCCCGGCAGCCTGGCGCCAATTTTGTGGGACGGTTTCACGCAAGCCTCCAAGCGTAGTGGCAGCAACTGCCAGATCGCCAAGCTGCGTTACGCCGATGGCCGCGGCGGCGAGGCCACCGCGCTGCTGATCCTGAACGACGACATGCCGTATCTGGTCGATTCGATCGTCATGGCATTGCGCAAGCTGCGCGTTACGGCCAACGGTGTACTGAACTCGGTGCTGCCGGTCGCGCGTGGCGCCGATGGCGTGGTCAGCGCCGTCGGTCAGGCCGGCGACAAGCTCGAATCGTATGTCCTGTGCCTGCTGGCGGAAGACCTGCCAGCCACCGAACTGGCGGTGCTGGTGGAACGCATCGAGATGGTGGCGCGCGACGCCGCTGTGGTGCGTCGTGACAAAGCAGCCATGATGGAGCGCTTCAACAGTGTCGGCGCCGAAGCCGCTGCGCATGGCGAAGAAGGGCGTGAAGTGTCCGCCTTCCTGGGCTGGGCCCGCAGCGAGGGCTTCGAACCATTTGGCTACGCCTACTATCAGGTGAAGCCGGGCGTGCGCGAACTGGAACGCGATATCCCGAGCCGCATCGGCGTGCTGCAGGACACTTCGCACCCGGTGTATGGTACCTGTCTGGCTAATATCCCCGGCGATTTCGATACGCTGTCCAAGCGCGCCGATACGCTGTCCATCGTCAAGGCCGACGTTGAAGGCACGCTGCACCGCGACCAGCAGCTGGACTTCATCGGCGTGCGTCATACCGACGCCAATGGCGCCATCCTCGGCGAACACTGCTTCGTCGGCCTGTTCACCCGTGCCGCCACCTCGACTCCGCTGAATCGCCTGCCATTCGCGCGCGGCCGCATCGCCAAGGTGCTGAGCATCGCCGGCGTGCGTCAGGAAGGCTTCCGCGCCGAGAAATTCATCGAAATTCTGGAATCGCTGCCGCGCACCGAAGCGCTGGAAGCGGAGCCGGAATGGCTGGCAGCCGTGTGCGGCGCCGTGGTCTCGCTGTACAAGCAGCCACGCACCAAGGTGTTCGCGCGCCGCGACGTGTATGCACGTCACCTGAACGTGCTGGTCTACCTGCCGCGTGAACGTTACAGCGCCAGTGTCGCCTCGGCGCTGGCACGCGCACTGCAAGCCAGTTCCGGCGCCGCCCATGTCAGCTCGCAGACGCTGCTGGCCGATGGCCCGCTGGCCCGCGTCTACCTGATCGCTCACGCTGCACGCTATCCGCTTGACCTGGAAACCGATATCCAGCAACCGCTGCTGGCGGTACTGGATGGCTGGCACGACAAGTTCGACGCCATGGCCGACGGCGTCACCAACCTGCCGCTGCGCGCCAGCCTGCGCAAGCTGTGCGCCACGCTGCCGACCGAATACGTGGCTGCTACCGCGCCGGAAGTCGCGTTCCGCGACCTCGGTGCAATCCTGCGCATTGAAGACCCGTCGCGCGTCACCGTGCGAGTGGAAGCCGAAGCCGATGCCACCACGATCCGCCTGTACTCGGTGGACCGGGTGCCGTCGCTGTCGACCATCCTGCCAGCGCTGCATAACGCCGGCGTGGCGATCGACCGCGAGCAGGCGCATTCGCTGAAGATCGACGGCAAGCGTTACTTCGTCACCAGTCTCGCAGTTGATGCAGCCAGCGCCGCCAGCCTGGCCAAGCCGGAAATCGTGCCGGTGGCGCAGGAACTGTTCGCCGCGCTGTTCAACAACGACGCTGAAGATGGTCGCCTGAATGGTCTGGTCATCGAAGGTGGCCTGAGCATGCGTCAGGTGCAGCTGGTACGCGCCTACAGCAGCTACTGGCGCCAGACCGGCGCCCGCTTCTCGGTGCGCTACATCGCTGAAACGCTGCGCAAGCAGCCGGTCATCGTCAAGCAGCTGGTGGACGCGTTCGAGCAGCGCTTCAATCCGGCGCTGGACGACGCCACCCGCGCGGCGGCACTGGAACAGCTGGCCGCCATCAAGAGCGGTCTGCCATCGATCAATCACGCCGATAGCGAAGAAGCGCTGGGCGCGATGACCGACCTGATGGCTGCCACCCTGCGTACCAGCTACTACCAGAACCAGCAGCGCGGCGACAAGATCATCTTCAAGTTCGACACCAGCAACCTGACGCTGGTACCGGAACCGCGTCCGTTCCGCGAAATCTTCGTGTTCTCGCGCCGCTTTGAAGGCGTGCACCTGCGCGGTGGCCCGGTGGCCCGTGGCGGCTTGCGCTGGTCGGACCGGATGGAAGACTACCGCACCGAAGTTCTTGGTCTGGTTAAGGCGCAGATGGTGAAGAATGCTGTCATCGTGCCGGCCGGCGCCAAGGGCGGCTTCGTCTGCAAGCAGATGCCGAAAGACGCTATCCGTGAAACCATCGCGGCCGAAGGCGAAGCAGTGTATCGCCTGTTTATCAGCAGCCTGCTGGAAGTGACCGATAACCGCGTGCTGGGTAACATCGTGCCGCCGGCCGATACCGTCTGCTACGACGGCAATGATCCGTATCTGGTGGTGGCCGCCGACAAGGGCACAGCGACTTTCTCCGACATCGCCAACGGCATCGCCGTGCAACGCGGTTTCTGGCTGGGCGACGCGTTCGCCTCGGGTGGCTCGAATGGTTACGACCACAAGAAGATGGGCATTACCGCCAAGGGCGCGTTTGAAGCCGTCAAGCGTCACTTCTACGAGATGGACCATGACATGGACACCACGCCATTCACCATGGCCGGCGTAGGTGATATGTCGGGCGACGTGTTCGGTAACGGCGCGCTGCTGTCCAAGCAGATCAAGCTGCTGGCCGCGTTCGATCACCGCCACATCTTCCTCGATCCGAATCCGGATACCGCCGTGTCGTTCGCCGAACGCGCGCGCATGTTTGCGCTGCCACGTTCGTCGTGGGACGACTACAACAAGGAGCTGATCTCGGCTGGTGGCGGCGTGTATCCGCGCAGCGCCCGCAGCATCGAGCTGTCGCCGCAAATTCGCGCCGCACTCGATATCGAAGAAACCGCGCTGTCGCCGGAAGAGCTGATGCACCGCATCCTGCTGGCGCCGGTGGACCTGTTCTACAACGGCGGTATCGGTACCTACATCAAGGCTGCGCATGAGACCCACGCACAGGTGAAAGACCGCGCCAACGACAACATCCGCGTCGATGGCAGCCAGCTGCGCTGCAAGATCGTGGCCGAAGGCGGTAACCTCGGTGCGACCCAGTCGGGCCGGATCGAATTCGCGCTGGCCGGTGGCCGCATCTTCACCGATGCGATCGACAACTCGGCCGGTGTGGATTGCTCCGACCATGAAGTGAACGCGAAGATGTGGCTGGACGTGGAACTGAACGCTGGCCAGCTGACCGAAGCAAGCCGTAACAGCCTGCTGAACGACATGACCGCCGACATCGAACGTCTGGTCCTGCGCGACAACACGCTGCAAACCCACTTGCTGGTGCGCGAAGCACAAGCCCAGAGCGAAGCGGCGGTGCAGGATGGTTATGCCGCGCTGATCGCCAGTCTGGAAGAAGAGGGCGCTCTGTCGCGCGAACTGGAACAGCTGCCGAGCGTGGCCGAACTGGCGCGCCGCAAGGCTGACGGCCGTGGTTTGACCACGCCGGAACTGGCGGTGGTGATCGCCAACGTGAAGAACCGCTACAAGCGCATGCTGTCGGCGCTGCCGCTGACGGATCGCAGCTGGGCCGAGTCGGTGCTGACGCCGTACTTCCCGGACCTGCTGGTGTCGACCCGCAGTGCGCTGGCGCACCCGCTGGCCAACGCCATTCTGGCGACGGTGCTGGCGAATGAAGTCATCAACCGTTGCGGCCCGCTGATGCTGCGCGACCTCGCCACCGAACACGGTGTCGGTGAAGCGGACGTGATCCTGGCATGGGGCCAGGCCTGGTCGGCACTGAATCTGGCGCCGATCTTTGAAGCGCTGGATGCCGATGCGCTGAAGGTGCCGCGTGCCGTCTCGATCAAGGTCGATGGTCGCACCCGCAGCCTGCAGAAGGCGGTTATTGAGGGCGTGCTGTCGGTGCCTGCCGAACAGCTGCGCGCCGCCGGTGGTCTGGATGAATTGACCCGTTTGTTCGCTCAGCCGGCAACGCTGGCCAAGCTGACCCCAGCCGACGCCGGTGTCGAAGCTGATGCAGTGGCCGGCCTGCGTGCCGACTTCGTGCAGGCATGGAAGGCCGTCGATGCGATCGAGGCAGTGGCCGCTTTCGTGTTTGCCGCGCTGTCGGTGAACCGTCCGGAAGGCATGGACTTGCCGGCCTTCCTGCAAGTGGGTATGGCATTGCGCGCCCAGGCCGGGATCGATACGCTGGAACGCGGCCTGAAATTGCCGGCGGTGACACGCTCGCAGGAACAGCTGCGGAATTACGCCCAGCATGCACTACGCCGCACCCAGCAACGTCTGCTGATGCAGGTACTGCAGCGTGCCACTCACGGCCATGATGGCAGCGAGGCGGTCGAAGTCGTGGCCAACACGCTGGGACTGTCGGGCTATCCGCTGGCAGCCGATCTGGAACAGGCGATGCTGGATGTGTGGGCCTTGTCGGAAGCGACCAACAGTTCGGTGGCGGCGTAAGGGGATGAGTGTTCCTGTGATCCCTGAAGCAGTTCGCGCTCTCGCTGAGGCAGATTTCAGCGCGGTTGCGCAGCGCTTTACGGCGGCCGGTTATACGGTCGCCGAGCCAGCCGATGGCATCCTGACCATCAAGGGCGCGGGCGCTGCCGCGGCGGGGCCGCGCCCGGCGGTGCTGGTGTCGGTCGGCGTGCATGGCGATGAAACGGGGCCGATAGAAGTGGTGGCGTATCTGCTGGATGCGCTGGCGCAGCAGGTGGCGGCCAATCCGGCCGTACTGGCGGTGGACCTGATGCTGTGTGTCGGGAATATCGGTGCGATCCGGGCCGGCAAGCGTTTCATCGACGCGGACCTGAATCGCATGTTCCGTGCTGAACGCGGGACGCTGGCTGGCACCGCCGAAGCGGCGCGCGCGGATGTGATGGAGGCGGCTACCGCAGCGTTCTTCGCGGACAGCGGACCGCAGCGCTGGCATCTGGATCTGCATACGGCGATCCGGCCGTCGCTGTATCCGGCGTTTGCGATCGTGCCGGAACTGATTGCGGAGCAGCCGCGCCAGCAGCTGATAAGCTGGCTGGGACAGGCCGGGATCGGTGCAGTGATCATGAATCCGGCTTCGGTGGGCACTTACAGCTATTACTCGGCCGAGCATCATCAGGCCGCAGGGACCACGGTGGAACTGGGGCGCATCGGTACGCTGGGGCAGAATGATATCGGGCAGTTTGCCGATGCCTCGGCGGCGCTCGATGCGCTGCTGCGCGGCGTGGCGCCAACGACGGCGGCACGCCAGCCGCATGTGTTTGCGACGGCACGCCAGATCATCAAACTCAGTGATGACTTCCGTATGGCGTTCGGGCGCGAGACCCATAACTTCACCGCCATGCGGCAGGGCGAGGAAATCGCGCGCGATGGCGAGACGGTGTACACGGTCCAGCATCCTGAGGAGCTGGTGGTGTTTCCGAATCCTGATGTGCGGGTCGGGTTGCGCGCCGGGCTGATGGTGTATCGCATCAGTTAATCCACCCGCGCAGGTGGGAACCTATACGGCGCGTACCATGCGGCTCAGCATAGGTTCCCGCCTGCGCGGGAACGACGGACTGACGCTGCATCTTTACTTCTCTTTACACCTCTTGCCCTCATCGTTGCGCCGAATCGTTCGATAACAGTCATAACACTGTTACGCATACGGAGCGACGCATCATGAGCACAATCAGCAGCATCAGTAGTACCAGCAGCGCTGCCAGCGCTGCTGCCTTCGACCCCGCCAAGGGGGCCACGCGGATTGCCGCCAAAGTGTTCGGCGAGATGGACGGCGATCAGGATGGCAAGGTCAGCAAGTCGGAATTCGTCACTAGCCTGCAAAGCAAGGGCGTGTCAGACACCGACGCCACCAAGCAGTACGACGCCATCGATACTCAGAAAAACGGCTCGATCACGCAGTCGGATCTGGAAAATGCAGTGAAGAGCGGGACCTTTGGCCCGCCGGCCGGGCAGAAGGCCGGCGGCAGTCCACCGGCCGGTGGCGCACGACCCGAGGGCGGCGGCGGTGGCGGGGCTGGTGCTGCCAGCAGCACCAGCAGCACGATTACCTATGAAGCGGCCGATAGCAACAAGGACGGTACTGTGTCCGATCAGGAGCAACTGGTGTACAGCATCTCCCATCCTTCCGCCGAAGCCACGACCAGCAGCGCCACCAGCACCGACCCCAGCAAGATCGGCACCAACGTCGACCAGCTGGCCTAAGCAGCGGTGTGCACGGGATCAGCTGGGGGCAGGAACAGCTGGTCCTTCTGGCCTTCGACGGTCGCACGCAGCCAGTCCCACACGGTGCGCACGCGCTGCAGGCCATACAGGTCGGATGGTGCTACCAGCCATAGCGTGCGGTGCGCGAACACCATCTCCGGCAGCACCGGCACCAGGTCCGGATAGCGGTTGGCCGCATACGGCGGCGCCATCACCAGACCGATGCCGGCATTGGCCGCCTCGCATTGCGCCAGCATGCCGGTGGCGCAGAAGCGCCGCTTTGGCACGATCCCCATCTCGTCCAGATAATTCAGACCGGTGCTCATCAACTGCGTCTGCACGTAGTCGATGAACAGATGCTCGGCCAGATCTTCCTTGCGCAGGATGGCCGGATGGCGGTCCAGATAACTGCGCGATCCATACAGGTAATAGCGGAAGCAGGTCAGGCGCGTGATCATGTAGCGGCCCGTCTCCGGCGGGTCGAGCGTGATGCTGAGGTCCGCCTCGCGGTTGGCCAGATTGGCGAAGCGCGGCAGCAGCAACAGGTCTAGAAACAGTTCTGGATTGCTGTTGATCAGGCCCGGCACCTGCGGCGCGATGATCAGTGAACCCAGCAGCTCGGGTGCGCCCAGCCGCACTACGCCGCGCGCGCCCTGCATCTTGCCGGCCAGCTGTTCCAGCGCCGACATCGCCGCACTCTCCATCAATTCCGCATGCGGCACCAGCGAGCGACCCTGCTCGGTCAGCTCATAGCCTTCGCGCCGGTGATCGAACAGCGGCGTGCCGAACTCCACTTCCAGACGCTGGATGCGGCGCGCCACCGTGGTGTGGTCGACCGCGAGCCGGCGCGCCGCACCGGTCAGCGTGCCGGCACGGGCCAACTCAAGGAAGTAGCGCAGGTCGGTCCACTCGGGAAGTTTATTCATAGCGAATGATTGTGCAGCAACGCACAGTGGGTTGGCAAGAATTCCCGTTTCGGCGTTGTCAGCTTGTCTCTAAAATCCGCACACTGTCTTTCCCCAACCATTGAGGATGCTATGGATTCATTGTGTATTGCCGGCTTGTTGGCGCGTCACGCGCGTTACCAGCCCAGTGCCACGGCGGTGGTGTTCGAGCAGCAGCGACTGGACTGGCGCAGCTTTGCCGAGCGTAGCGCACAACTGGCGCAGGCCATGCACGATGCCGGCGTCTGCGCTGGTGACCGGGTCGCCACGGTGCTGGGCAATAGCCTGGAGCTGCTGACGATTTACTGGGCCTGCGCCGACCTCGGTGCGGTAGCGGTGCCGCTGTCGCCATTGTTGCAACGCAGCGGACTGGAATCGCTGCTGGCCGACGCGGCGCCCAAGCTGGTGTTCGTGTCTGCGGCCAGCGCCGCCGATACGCAGGCCGCCGTGGCGGCGCTGGCGACGCCGGTACAGCTGGTCGGCGTGCCCGCCGCCGGCGACGACATCGTTTCCTACGCCGCGTTTGTGGGCGAGCGCGGTACGCTGACCGAGCGGCCACAGATCGGGCCAGATCACCCCTGCAACATCATGTACACCAGCGGCACCACCGGCCAGCCCAAGGGCATTTTGCTGACGCACCGCATCCGTGCCCACTATGCCAGCCTGATGGCGAATGCCTTTCGCATCACGGCCGATGCGGTGGTGCTGCATACCGGCGCGATCGTTTTCAACGGCGCCTTCGTGCTGATGATGCCGGCCTTTGCGCAAGGTGCGCGCTATGTGCTGCACGCGCAGTTTGATGCCCGTGAATTCGTCGCTACGGTGGCGCGTGAGCAGGTCAGCCACACCATGCTGGTGCCGTCGCAGATTGCCGCCATCCTTGATCTGCCCGATCTCGATCCGGCCCAGCTGGCATCGTTGCAGGTGGTGCTGTCGCTGGGGGCGCCGCTGCCGCTGGCGCGCAAGCAAACGCTGGAAGCCCTGCTGCCGGGGCGCCTGCACGAACTGTATGGGCTGACCGAAGGTTTCGTCACGGTGCTGGACCGGCGCGACGCGGTGCGCAAACAGGGCTCGGTCGGCGTGCCGCCGCCGTTTTTCGAGCTGCGCATCGTACGCGACGATGGCAGCGAGGCAGTGACCGGCGAGCTGGGTGAAATTGCCGGGCGGGGCCCGCTGCTGATGTCTGGCTATTACCACCGGCCCGACCTGACGGCGCAAACCGTCCGCGATGGCTGGCTGTATTCGGGCGACATCGGCCGCCTCGATGAAGACGGCTACCTGTATCTGGTCGATCGCAAGAAGGACATGATCGACAGCGGCGGGGTCAAGGTTTACCCGCACGATATCGAGGAGGTGATCGCCAGCCATCCGGAGGTGGCAGAGGCGGTGGTGTTCGGCGTGCCCGATGAAAAGTGGGGCGAGACGCCGTTCGCTGTGGTGCAAATGAAACAGTCGTCAACGCCCGGCTACAGCGCCGAGCAGCTGCGCGACTGGATCAATGCGCGGGTGGCGGCACGCTACCAGCGCGTCAGCGCGGTCAGCCTGGTGGACGGTTTCCCCCGTAACGCCGCCGGAAAAATCCTGAAACGCGAGCTGCGCGAGCCCTATTGGCAGGGCCGCGAACGGGCAATCTGAGGGGCCGGGACAGGGCTCGCCGGCGCTGTGCAAATATGCACATGTGACGTGCAAGGCTACGTCTTTAACTCAATTGTCAAAACGGGCACACTGCATCGCAATGCCCAAACATGGTGCATATAGAAACTAAAAAAATAACTGGAGGAGATATCATGCGTTTGTCCACACCTGGCACTTTGGTGCTACGCCGTTCCGTTGCCGTCATGATCGCCGTGTCGGCTATTTCCGGCATTGCCGCTGGCAGGGCCTTTGCCGCCGAAGCTGCCACCGTAGCGGCCGACGCCGCCGAAGCTGCCGAAGCTGCGCCTGCTGCCAGCAGCGCTGCACCGGAAAGAGTTATCGTCACGGCGCGCCGTCGCGCCGAACTGATACAGGACGTGCCGGGCTCCGTCACTGCCATTTCCGGCAGTGCGCTGGAAAAGGCCGGCATCCCCGACCTGACCGGCCTGTCCGACCTGCTGCCGAATACCACGCTGAAAACCTCACGTGCCACCAACACCACGCTGACCGCCTTTATTCGCGGCATTGGCCAGCAGGACCCGGTGGCCGGCTACGAGCAGGGCGTGGGCATCTATCTGGATGATGTGTATCTGGCCCGCCCACAGGGCGCGCTGACCGACATCTATGACCTGGAACGCATCGAAGTACTGCGCGGCCCACAGGGCACGCTGTACGGCCGTAACACCATCGGTGGCGCCGTCAAATACGTGACGCGCCGACTGGGGCCGGGCAACAAGTTCGATATCAAGACCACGCTGGGTAATTACGGCGAACGGGACCTGGTCCTGAAGGGTAGCAGCGAAGTCTCCGATGTGTTGCGCGTGGGCGGCACCATCGCCACCTTCAATCACGATGGTTACGGCAAGAACGTCGTTAATGGCCGCGACAACTACAACAAGAAGGTCATGGCGGGCCGCATCAGCGCCGAGATGACCCCGAGCAGCGACCTGTTCGTGCGCCTGTCGGCCGACCGCACCGTCGACGATTCGCTGCCGAAGCAGGGCTATCGCCTGACCGCCGGTCCGGCGCCGGCCAACGAAGCGCCGCTGGCAGGCGACTACGACACCCGCGCCAATCTGTACACGGTACTGGGCAAGCAGCAGAAGGTCACTACCGAAGGCGGCAGCCTGCTGGTCGACTGGACCATCGATCCAACCCTGTCGGCCAAGTCGATCACCGCCTACCGCAGCAGCAAGTCGTTTGCACCGATTGATTTCGACTCGCTGAATACGCCGCTGTTTGAAGCGCCGTCGATCTACACCCACCATCAGGCCAGCCAGGAATTCCACAGATCGGAAGAGCC
>JBGSBQ010000009.1:0-20727 GCA_041730475.1 Sphingomonadaceae bacterium | reverse complement strand
GCGCCGCAGAAACACCACTAATTCGTCGCGGCGGAGGCGGGCCACCGAATCGGTGGCGCGCAGCCGTTGTTGCAGCGGGCTCGCGACCTGCTGCAGCTGCTGGTCGCCGCTGGCGTGGCCGAACTGGTCGTTGACGGGTTTGAACCGGTCGAGGTCGATGAACAGCAGGGCCAGCTTGTAGCCGTCGCGCTGGGCTGCCGCCAGTGCCGCCTGCAGCCGGTCGCTGAACAGGGCTCGGTTCGGCAAGCCCGTCAGGCTGTCGTGCTGCGCCATGTGGCGCATCTCGTGTAATGCCCGCGCCAGCCGGCGGTTGACGCGCAGGATGTATAGCGTCAGCAGCGTGGTCGCGGCCAGCCCGGCGAAGCCGGCGTAATACCAGGTCAGGTCGGGCGCGGCGTCGGGTTGGTACAGAAAGCCTGTCAGCGGGTAAGCACGCGGCATCAGGCCGAGGTCGGCATAGGTATCGGCCACATGCAGCCAGCGCACCGGGTTCATGTAGCCGATGCCGATCAGGTCGGCCCGCAGCAGCGGTTTCATTGCCGCCGCTTCATGCAGGTAGAAGGCGCGGCTGTGGGGCGCGTGGTAGCGCTCGCGCAGCCAGTCCACCACTTGTTCGGGATGGGCCATCGCATATTCCCAGCCGCGCAGGCTGGCGGCGCGAAAGGCGCGCACCCGCTCCGGATGGTCGGCGATCTGCGCTTCGGTGGTGAACAGGTTGTCGCCGTAAAAGTCGATCCCGGCCGAGAGCGGCGACAGCTGCACATAGTCAAAGCCGGCCTGGTTCAGGAACCACGGCTCATAGGTGCTGTAGGCGCTGATCGCATCGACTTTGCCGGCAATCAGGTCGGCCACGTCGAGGCTATGCGGCACCAGTGTGATGCGCTCGGTCGGCACGCCCAGCTGGCGCAGATAGGCCAATGCCTCATCGATTTGCGGTTCGATCATGATGCGCTTGCCGAGCAGGCCAGTGGGGCCATCGGGCATGGCCTTGCGGCTGGCCAGCAGCACGGCGGCCGAGTGCTGGAAGATGACGGCCAGCGCCACCACCGGTTTCCCGGCCTTGCGCGCCAGCAGCAGGTTGCTGTTGCCGACGCCAAAGTCGGCCTGGCCGCGCAATACCGTTTGCACCGTGTCGGTGCCGGCGCTGCCGGGCACGATGGTGACGTCCAGGCCGGCATCGCGGTAATAGCCGAGTTCTTGCGCAGCATAGTAGCCGGCGAACTGGAACGCATGGCTCCATTTCAGTTGCAGCGTGACCGGCTCCAGCGCCCGGGCCGGCGCCAGTGCTGTCAGCAGTAGCCAGCAGGCGATCAGTAAACGGTGCAAGCAGCAATCCTTCGGAAATGGCACGCAACGGACGTGCGCCGGGTCAGCTTTCATTATACGACCCACTGGGCGGCGCAGACGATGACTGGTTGATTGACACCCATGGCAGCGGGGCGTAGATTCTTCCCCTTGTGTCAATTTTTATTTTAAGGAAACAGCATGAAACGCATCAAGCTGCACTTGCTCACCCTGGCCGCTGCGGGCCTGGCCACCAGCACTGCCGTATGGTCGGCCCCGGCGGCGCTGACCCCGGCGCAACAGCAGTTACGTGCGATCTATCAGGAGCTGGTGGAAACCAATACCACCGACTCGGCCGGTTCCTGCACGCTGGCCGCGCAGAAGATGGCCAAGCGCCTGAAGGCGGCCGGCTATCGCGATAGCGACATGCAGCTGATCGTACCGCCGGGCGGCCCGAAAAAAGGCAATCTGGTGCTGCGCCTGAAGGGCGACGGCAGCAAGAAACCCCTGTTGTTGCTGGCCCACATCGATGTGGTGGAAGCCAAGCGCGCCGACTGGACCCGCGATCCATTCAAGCTGATCGAGGAAGACGGCATGTTCTATGCGCGCGGCAGTTCGGATGACAAGGCTATGGCCTCGGTATTCGTCGATTCCATGATCCGTTACAAGCGTGAAAAGTTGCAGCCCAAGCGCGACATCATCCTGGCCCTGACCTGCGATGAAGAAGCGCAATCGGCCGAATTCAATGGTGTCGATTATCTGATCAAGCATCACCGGCCACTGATCGACGCCGAACTGGCGCTGAACGAAGGCGGCGGCGGCTTGCTGGATAAAAATGAGCAGCCGGTGCGGCACGGCGTGCAGGCCGGTGAAAAGGTGTACCAGACCTTCCAGCTGGAAGCGGTCAACAAGGGGGGCCATAGCTCGCTGCCGCCGCGCGATAACGCGATTTACCAGCTGTCGGCGGCGCTGGTCCGGATCGGCCAGTTCGACTTCCCGTTCCACCTGTCGGAAGTGACGCGCGCCTATTACCAGAAAATGTCGGGTATCGAGACCGGCCAGGTGGCGGCCGACATGCGGGCGATCCTGAGCGAACCGCCCGATCAGGCTGCACTGGCGCGCCTGTACGCGGTCAGCCCTTTCCATAATTCGACCGTGCGCACCACCTGCGTGGCGACCATGAGCGAGGGTGGCCATGCCGCCAATGCCTTGCCGCAGAAGGCGCGCGCGGTGGTCAATTGCCGCATCCTGCCGGGCGAGCCGATCGAGCTGATCGAGCAAACGCTGGTGCGCGTGATCGCCGACGAGAACGTCAAGCTGAGCCGCATGGATACCGGCATCGTCAGCCCGCCACCACCGCTGACGCCGGCACTGATGGCGGCCGTGGAAGACACCAGCAATGCGCTGTGGCCGGGCGTGCCGGTGATCCCGACGCTGTCGACCGGCGCCACCGATGGGCGCTATCTGAACAACGCCGGCATCTGGACCTATGGCATCAGCGGCATGTTCGCCGGGCCGGAAGGCAGTGGCGCGCATGGCCTGAACGAGCACCTGCGCGTCAAGTCGCTGTACCTGGGTCAGGAGTTTCTGTACCGCCTGACCAAGCGCCTGGCCACCGAGTAAGGCTTAACAAGGCTTATTGCGGCGCCACGATGTCCCAGCCCCAGGCCGGCAGCGTGGCGGGCTTGCCGCCGGGTGGCGTGTAGCGCTGGGCCGCGTCGGAGAGGTTGGCGTAGACACTGACGCGGTTGCTGCCCTGCTGGCGCTGGAAGGCAAACACTTTGTCATTGCCGACGTTGAGCAACTGCACCGGCCCGCCATACTGGCCACTCCACAGCGCCGGATTGTTCTTGCGTAGCTTGATCAGCTTACTGTAGAAGCCGGCGTGGGTGGGGCCCTTCCAGTCGATCGGATCTTTCTCGAAGAATTCCAGTTTTTTGTTCAGACCGGCTTCCTGGCCGTTGTAGATCAGCGGCATGCCGGGCAGCGTGAAGCTCAGCACGGCCAGTACCGGATAGGCCGCGCCATACAGGCCCTGATCGGTGTTCTTCCACGAATTGACATCGTGGTTGTTGGTGAACAGCATGCGGTAGGCGTCGCGCGGGTAGGTCTTGGGTGGTTTGGTCACATAGTTGCGCAGCGCCTCGGCCCCGGCCTTGCCGGCGCCGATCTGCAGCAGCACTTCGCCGAAGTCCCAGTCATAGGTCATGTCGAAGGCGCGCTCGTGCAGGTCGGGCTGGTTCCATTCAGCCAGCATGAACAGCGGCTTGATCTTCTCCAGTTCGGCCCGCGCCTGGTCCCAGAACGGCGTCGGCACCAGGCCGGCGGCGTCGCAGCGGAAGCCGTCGATATCGGCTTCGCGCACCCAGAACGCCATCGCGTCGGTCATGCCTTTCCACAAATCTTTGTTGGTGTAGTCGAGACCGACCACGTCGGTCCATTCTTCGATGCCGCCTTCTTCATTGGTGAAGGTGACCGAGAAAATCTCGCCCTTGGCGTTCTTCTTGAACCAGTCCGGGTGCTGGCTGACCCATGGGTTGTCCCAGGCCGTGTGGTTGGCGACCCAGTCCAGCATTACCTTCATGCCGCTGGCGTGGGCTTGCTTGACCAGATGGCGCAGGTCATCCAGCGAGCCATATTCCGGCGCCACGGCCGTGTAGTTCTGGGATGCGTAATAGCTGCCCAGCGTGCCCTTGCGGTTGTGCTGGCCGATCGGGTGGATCGGCATCAGCCACAGGATCTCGACGCCCAGCTTCTTCAGGCGCGGCAGGTCATCGGTCAGCGCATTGATGGTGCCGGCCTGGCTGTACTGGCGCAGGTTGACTTCATAAATGGTGGCATTCTTGGTCCACGGCAGGTGGGCCATCGGGGCGCGCGGCGTGGCTGCGGCGGCAGTCTGGCTCAGCGCTAGCGGCGCCGACCCGGCGCACAGCGCCAGCAATGAAAGGTGTAATACAGTGCGGCGCAGTGGGCGGGTCAGTGTCATCGATGGTCTCCGTATTATGGTTTTAAGGTGCGTTCAAACAACTGATAGATGCGACGGTATTGATCGTACCAGCTCTCGGGATGGATGTAACCGTGGCGTTCCAGCGGATACGAGGCCAGTTCCCAATGATCTTTTTTCAGCTCGATCAGGCGCTGGGCCATGCGTACCGAGTCCTGGTAGAACACGTTATCGTCGATCATGCCGTGCGCGATCAGCAGATGGCCGCGCAGCTGGTCGGCGTATTCGATCGGTGACGACACCTTGTAGGCCTGCGGATCAAGCTCGGGCGTGTTGAGGATGTTCGCGGTGTAGCCATGGTTATAGCTGGTCCAGTCGGTGACCGGGCGCAGCGCGGCGCCGGCCTTGAACTGGTCCGGTGCGCGCAGCAGCGCCATGAAGGTCATGAAGCCGCCATAGCTGCCGCCGTAGATGCCGACATTCTGCGGATCACCCTGGTGCTGCGCCACCATCCAGTTCAAGCCATCGATATAGTCTTCCAGCTCCGGATGGCCCATCTGGCGGTAAATGGCGGTGCGCCAGTTGCGGCCATAGCCTTCCGAGGCACGGTAGTCCATGTCCAGCACGATGTAACCCTGTTGCACCAGCAGGTTGTGGAACATCTGCTCGCGGAAATAGTTCGGATAGCGCTGGCTGACGTTTTGCAGGTAGCCGGCGCCGTGCACAAACATCACGACCGGATATTTTTTGCCGGGTTGCAGCGTGGCTGGGCGGTACAGCTTGGCCCAGACCGGATCGGCACCGTGGGTCGACGGTACGGGTACCAGCTGCGGCTGGATCCATTCACGCGCCTTGAACGCGGCCGAGCGGGTGTCGGTCAGCACGGTGGCGGCGCCGCCGCTGGCGGGCACGGTGGCGATTTGCGGTGGCAGGTAGGCGCTCGAATAGCGTACCAGCAGCTTGCGGCTGTCCGGCGACAACACGAACGATTCCACGCCGCCCAGCTGGGTCAGCGTATGCAGCGCGCCATCCTTGGTCGAGGCCGCGCACACTTCATAGGTGCCGGGCAGCTTGGGGTTGCACAGGAAGTAGGCGGTGTTGCCCTCCCATTCGACGCGGGTGGCTTCCCACTTGCCCGAGGTTAGCGCGCGCGCCTTGCCGTCGGCGCCCTGAGTGTACAGATGGGTATAACCGCTTTCTTCGGACTGGTACCACAGCGTGCTGTTGTCGGGCAGCCAGCCAAAGTCGTTGCCGCGGTTGTTGACCCAGGCCGCGTCGCTCAGGCGGTGCAGCGGTTGCAGCTTGGCGGCCGCCAGGTCGACGCCGGCGATCCAGCGGTCCTTGTTGTCGATGGCCTGCGCCATGATGGCGACCCGGGTGCCGTTGGCATTCCAGCGGATCGCGTTTTCTTCGTTTTCGAAGCGGATGCCACGGTTGCCCTTGAGCGGCTCCAGTTTCTGCGCTGCGCGCAGGTCGGCCAGCGGATCGGTGGCGATGCCGGGCAGGTTGTCGAACGCCAGGTCGGTGACGGTGCGGGTCGCCAGTTCCACCAGTTTCAGCGTATGTGGCGCCGGCGTGTCGCGGCCGACGCGCTTGCGCTGGTCGTCCTGCTCTTCATAGCCCGATTCGGTCACGTATTTGGTCAGCTTGCCGATGCGGCCCTTGCTGTCTTTCGGCGCCAATACCACCAGCAGGTAGCGGCCGTCCGGCGACAAGGCACTGGCTTCGATACTGGATTTGTCGCCAAGGTAGACCGGCAGCGGGGCGCGGGTCGGATCGGCGCTGCGCTCGGCGTTGCGGCGCTCGCGATTGGTGTCGCGCTCCTCTTTCTGGCGCGCCAGTGTGCTGATCAGGCGCAGCTGCAGGTCGCGCAGGCTGTCGGCCTCGGGCGCGGCGTCCGGATCCTTGGCGTTGCGCAGCAGGGCCAGCGGTACCAGCAGATGGTCGCTGCGGCTCCAGCTGTACCAGTCGTGGCCGACGCGGAACTGCACCTGCTTGCCATCGGCCGAATATTGCGGATCGGCGGCCGGCGTGGTGCCGCGCACGATCTGGGTCAGTGCGCCCGATTTCAGGTCACGTTCAAACAGGTCGCCATTGCGCTGCACGATGGCGCGGCTGCGCTCGCGGTTATACACCGGGTTCGGGCTGTCCAGGTTGGCCAGCTGGCTGTCGGTCACCAGTTTGGCGGGCGCGGCCAGGCTGGCGCCGGCCAGATAGGTATCGCGCAGCGGCGACGCCTGGCGCTTCTGCTTGAAATACACCTGACGGCTGTCCCAGCCCCACCAGGCGGCCTCGACCGGGGTGCCGATCCAGTCGGGATGGGCCATGGCCTGATCCAGTGTGATCGGGGTTTGCGCCTGGGTCGGCGCGACAGATATGGCCAGAGTAGTGGCCAGGGTAGTGGCCAATATAAAGCGAGGGAATGGTCGGACGGATCGCATCGGTAGATTCGCTGGTGAGTGAAAAATCAAACAGCGATTCTAGCCCATGTGTATCACCGCGGAAACGAAAAACGGGGGCAGAGCATGTTTTCCGGGCTGGAAAACGTGGTCTGTCCCTAATGCCGCTCAGTTAAGGCTCAGATCGGCTGGCAAACCCCACAGACGGAAAGCCGGGGTCAGACCCGGCGGGTCTGACCCCAGGTTTGGTCTTGGGGTGCAAGCGCAAGCTAGGGCACCTTAACTTAGCGGCATTATGGTCTGTCCCCGTTTTTTTCAGGCTGCGACGGATGGGCGCGGATGGGTGGGGAGCATGCGGGGGGCGGCCGCTGTCGGCTGCTCTTCGTTCAGGAAGCGGCTGCCGATGGCGAACCATTCGTCGCTGGAGATGACGCGCTGGGCCAGCGGCAGTAATTCCTGTTCTTCCTTGTCGAGCCGGTTCAGCAGGTTGTGGCAGTACAGGTCAACCGTGCGGCACAGGAACTTGCCGTGCACGCTGCTGCGGCGCAGTGCGCGGCGCAGGCATTTGCGGACCGCCGTCAGCGTGGTGCTGCCGAGCTGGCTCAGCGACTCCAGCTCAGCCAGCACGGTGCCGCAGTCGCAGCCAGCATTGCGCACCGCCGGCATCAGGCAGATTTCCAGCTTGCGCTGGTGGCGCGCCTCGGCAAACTGGCTCAGCTCTTCCAGCTGGCACTGGATATACAGGGGATCGACGTCTTGCGGCCGGCGCGCCTTGCTCTGCACGTATTGCAGCAGGCGCGCAATGAAGTGGCGTTCTTTCTTTTGCTCGATGGACAGCGTCAGCAGGACATAAGTGGCAGTGAGCATGGCGTTTCCCGAAAATCGTCTGACTACGGTGGCACATCCATTGCCGGCGAAAAAGACCTGTTTCAACTGCGTCATGCCGGCGACGACGCAGCGCGGGTAGGGCACTGAGCTGTCGATTATGCCACTGTGGGCGCGAAAAAAAGTGCGCCAGTCGATGTCAGACCGAAAAAAATCAACCGTCGGCCCACGCTGTCCACCACAGCCCGCCAAGACCGCCGAGACCGCCCCCGAATCGCCCGTTTGTTGTGGGAATTCCACGCTGCATTTCGTCTACTGTTAGTTTTTTTGGAATTGTAATCAACAACATTGTGGTACCAGTTGTATATATGTATTATAAAAATCTCTATCCGTAACAACAACAAAGGGAGTGCGTATGCGTAGTGCAATACAGCAGGGAAAGAGCGGGTTGGATGGGATGGTCCGGGCACGTGGCTGGCGCGCGACACTGGTGGCGGCGGGTCTGATGCTGGGCTTGTGGGTGGCGCCGGTGCAGGCCGCCATCACGGTCAGCTCGCAGTTGCAGGGCTGGGTCAACAGCCGGGGCGGTAGCGACGAAGCCACGCCCAACAACAACACCTTCACTGGCAATGAAAGCTATATGCGTTTCAATAGCTGGGCGATGTTCTTCATTCCGACCGGCAGCTACACGTCGGCCACTTTGTCGCTGACGCCTAGCGCCTTCGGCAATGCGCCGCCCAGCACCATCGCGCTGTTTGAAGTCAGCACCCCGCTCAGCGGCTTCCTGAATACCTTCCACCCGGGGGAAGACGTGTTCGCCGACCTGGGGAGCGGACGCCAGTATGCGGCCGTCACGCTGTACGACCAGCCCGTCAGTTTCCAACTGAATGGCCGTGGCCTGGCCGACATCAATGCCAGCGCCAGCGCCGGTCACTATTTCCTGATCGGCTTTACCAACCAGACCCTGAATGCCTTGCCGCTGAGTAATGCCGACGATGGCATTTACATCAGTGGGGTGGGACGCAACATGACGCCGCTGCAACTGGAACTGGGCCAGCTGGCGCCGGTGCCGGAACCGGCCAGCTATGCCATGTTGCTGGGTGGCCTGGGCCTGCTGGCGCTGTGGCGCCGGCGCCGCGCGCTGCCGGCGGCAGCCGCAGCGGCGGCCTGCCTGCTGGCGCTGGCGCCGGCAGCCCAGGCCCAGGCCGAAAACGTCACCTTCGATGGCATCGGCAACGGTTTCGTCAACGATGGCGAGTACCTCGAGCATGCCGGCTATTTCTTTACCGGCCAGTACTACGGCGACCCGGCCGACGGCGGTGGTCTGGTGGGCGCGGTCCTCGATGGCGGCGATGCGGACTGGTGCAAGGATGGCGGCATGATGTGCCCGAGTAATAATCCGACCAGCTATTACGCCGCGCTGAATGACGGCATTGTGTACATGAACCCGGTCCAGTCCGGCACCAGCATCAAGCTGACCGGCTTCGATGCCAGCTTCATCGGCGGCCAGCAAGCAGTCTTCCCCGAGACCGCCGGCGTACTGCAAATTCAGGGCCGACGCGCCGACGGCACGGTCTTCGATGAGTACTTTTCCCTGTCCAACCCGGAAGTGGGCTTTGAGCATTTCCAGACCAGCGCCGCGTTTCGCCAGAACGACTTCGTGCAACTGGCCTTCTTTGGCTACGCCTGTGACTGGGGCCGCGAGTGCAATGCCTTCAATTCGAACCAGGGCCAGTTTGGCCTCGATAACCTGATGCTGTCGGCCGTGCCGGAACCGGCCAGCTATCTGTTGCTGGGCTTAGGCCTGCCCTTGCTGCTGGCCGCGCGCCGGCGCGCCGTCTGAGCCCTCTTTTTAAAGGATATCCATGAAACTGCATCCTCTTACCTGTGCCGTACTGGCACTGGTGGCACAACTGGCCCACGCGGCCGACGATGGCCGGCGCCCGTATATCGTGCGCCTGGCCGACAAACCGGTGGCCGGCATCAAGGCCGTGCAGCCGGGCGGCGGCCTGCACCTCGACCTGAACGCCCCCGACCTGCAAGTGTATGGCGCCATGCTGGACCAGAAACGGGCGGCGGCGCGCGCGCTGGTGGCCAACGCCCCGGTCAGCTATGAATACAAGGTGGTGTTCAACGGCTTTGCCGCGCGCCTGACCGATGACGAAGTGCGCCAGCTGAAAGCCAGCGCCGGCGTCGCCTCCGTAGTGGCCGATGCGCCGCGCCATCTGCTGACCAGTTACACCCCGAGCTTCCTTGGTCTGGATGCGCCGGGCGGCTTGTGGAGCCAGCTCGGCGGTGCCGAGCATGCCGGCGAAGACATCATCGTCGGCATCGTCGACGGCGGGGTCTGGCCCGAGCATCCTTCGTATGCCGACCGCGTCGATGCGCAAGGTGCGCCGACCTTCGACCCCAGCGGCACGCTGGCCTACGGTCCGCCGCCTGCCGCCTGGAAGGGCACTTGCCAGACGGGCGAGGGCTATACAGCGCAGCATTGCAATAACAAGCTGATCGGCGCGCAGTTCTTTGACGCCGACTTCCAGACCACCGGCTTGAACCCGCACTGGAGCGAGTTCCGCTCGGCCCGCGATTCGCTGGGCGGACGGGTCGGCCACGGCGGCCATGGCACCCATACCTCGAGCACGGCGGCCGGCAACCGTGGCGTAGCCAGCAACGTCGACGGTGTTCCGATGGGCAACATCTCCGGCATGGCGCCGCGCGCCCGCGTGGCCGTCTACAAGGTGTGCTGGTCGTATGAGGATGCGCGCGAGGCCACCGGCGCCAGAGCCAGCTGCTTTACCGGTGACAGTGTGGCGGCGATCGAGCAAGCGGTGATTGATGGCGTGCACGTGATTAATTATTCGATCAGTGGCGGTGAGCAGGTCGATGATCCGGTCGAACTGGCCTTCCTGCATGCGTCGAATGCCGGCGTGTTTGTGGCGGCGGCGGCCGGCAATGCGGGCCCGGCGGCCTCCGTCAACCACGTCAGCCCATGGCTGGCGACGATCGGGGCTGCGACCCACGACCGCACGCTGTCGGCCACGCTGACGCAGGCCAACGGGGTGCGCTACAGCGGCGCTTCGCTGAACCTGAATGCCTTGCCGTCGACGGCCATGATCCGGGCCGAGGATGCCGGTGTGGCCGGCGCTGACCCGTCACGGGTGGCGCTGTGCTATAGCGCCGCGTCGAATAATCAGGTGGCCTTGCTCGATCCGGCCAAGAGTGCCGGCAAGATCGTCATCTGCAGCCGCGGTGAGATCGACCGGGTCGAGAAGAGCCGGGCCGTGCTGGAAGCGGGCGGGGTCGGCATGGTCATGGTCGACAACGGCGGCGGGCCGGTGGCCGATGTGCATGCGGTTCCGACGGTTCACGTGACGGCCGCCGATGGCGCGCTGATCCAGGCCTATGCCCAGACCAGCGGTGCCGCTGGCGCCATTTCGCGCTTTGCCGCCACGCGCGGCCAGGTGCCGGCGCCGCTGATGGCCGGTTTCTCGTCGCGTGGCCCGAGCAGCTTCGACCCCAACCTGCTGAAGCCGGACATGGCGGCGCCCGGGGTCGATATCCTGGCCGGCGTGACGCCGGGCCTGACGCCGGAGCAGCGCGATCAGGTGCAGGATGGCACGCTGCGCCCCCCTGTGGCCTGGGCCTATTACCAGGGCACGTCGATGGCGTCGCCGCATGTGGCCGGACTGGCCGCCTTGCTGCGCCAGCGCCATCCGGGCTGGAGCCCGGCCGCCATCAAGTCGGCGCTGATGACCACCGGCAGCGACACCTTGCCCGATACCTTGGGCGGCATGGCGGCCGGCGCGCTGCCGTGGGCGCAGGGCGCGGGCCACGTGACGCCAAACCGGGCCGATGATCCGGGTCTGGTGTATGACGCCACGCTGGCCGATTACCGCAAATACCTGTGCGGTCTGGGCTTGGGTGATGACTGCAGCGGCGGCAGCGCAGCGGGGTATAACCTGAACCTGGCGTCTATCACCGTCAGCAACGTCATGGGCAGCCAGGCGGTGCAGCGCACCGTGACCAATGTCGGCAGCAAGGCGGCGACCTATGTTGCGTCGGCAGCCCTGACCGGCTATGCGGTGCGGATCGAACCGTCGACGCTGACGCTGGGACCGGGCGAGAGCAAGAGCTTCAGCGTGACGCTGGACCGGACCTCGGCGCCGAACAATATCTGGCAGTATGGCCATCTGGTGTGGAGCGATGGCAGCCACGTGGTGCGTAGTCCGCTGACGGCGCGTTCCGGCCGCGCAGCGGTGGCGCCGGACCTGTTGCAGTCGGAAAAAACCAGCGGCATGAAACTGCTCAGCGTGCAGACTGGCTTCACCGGCAAGATGGGGTATGCGGTGGGTGGCATGCAAGAAGTCCAGCGCAGCGCGCTGACGCTGGCACAGGCGGCGCCCGGCAGTGCTGACACGCTGGCGCAGGCGATCCGTAGCTGCCAGGCCGGCGCACCGGGCGTCAAGGTGGTGCCGGTGGCGATCACCGCCAACACCATGGCGGCGCGCTTCGAAACCTTTGACCGCGATGTCGAGGGCGGACGCGATGGCCAGCAGGATGTCGACCTGCTGCTGTTGCAGAATGGCGCGATGATCGATTACAGCATGCACGTCGGTGCCAACGAGTCCATCAGCGTGTCGAATCCGACGCCCGGCAATTACCAGCTGTGCGTGATCGGTTACGACCTGGCCCAGGGCGCGCCGGCGGCGTTGACGCTGTCGTCGACGCTGGTGGCGCGCAGCACCTTACCGGGCTCGCTGAAGGTGTCGCTGCCCAGCAAGGTCTACGCGAACAGCACCGCCAGCGTGGGGCTGAGCTGGTCCGGACTGGCCAGTGGCAAGCGCTACGTGGGGGCCCTGCAGTTGTTTGATCCCTTCGGCAACCTGGCGGCCACGACGGTGCTGAGCGTGAACACCGACAACGCCGCGCCCGCCATGCTGGGCGTGACCCGCGCCACGCCGCGCGCCAGCAGTCTGTAAGGGGCGCTTGCGCCCCGGGCTCAGGCCTGCGCCGCACCCAGATACACGGGGCGCGGCGCGGTCAGGCCCTGTTTCACGTGGCGCGAGGTGTCATCCGTCAGGATCTCCTCCGCGCCCGCTGCCAGCGCTGCCAGAATACTGGCGGCGATGGTGGCCGGAGCCGACTTGGGCACGTCCAGTCCCTTGGTCATATCGGTATCCATCAAGCCCATGTGGGCACCCAGTACCTGCGTGCCCTGTGCGCGCAATGCATTGCGCAAGCCATTGGTCCAGGCCCAGGCCGCCGCTTTCGAGACGCTATAGGTGCTGCCCCGTTCCAGTGACAGCCAGCTAAGCACCGACAATACATTGACGATGGCACCGCCGCCGTTGCGCGCGAGCACGGGGGCGAAGGCATTGCTGAGGGCCATCGGGGCGAGGAAGTTGGTTTCCAGTTCGGCCCGCACCTGCTCGGCGCCGTCGCCGTCAGTGACGTTGGCGCCGCGGCTGATGCCGGCATTGTTGATCAGAATAGTCAGGTCCGGCGCAGCTGCCACGGCAGCGGCGATGTCGGCCGGCGAGGTGACGTCCAGCTGCAGGGGAATCACGCCGGGCAGCGTGATGCTGGCAGCATCGCGCGCGGCCGCATAGACCTTGCGGGCACCGCCGGCCAGCGCGGCCTTGGCCAGTTCGAGGCCGAGGCCGCGGTTGGCGCCGGTGATCAGGATGATGGAGTCGTGCAGTTGCATGATGTGTCCTTTCGGGGGAGTGAAGTTACAATATGACCGGTCATCTTAAAAACAACTCAAAAAAAACCGCCGGGCGCTACCGCCCCAGCGGCTTACTGCAATAGCTTGCGCAGCGTGGTATGCCGGAACAGATCCAGTGGCGCCCGGCTGTGCGCTGTCCTGGCGCGGGCCACGGCACCTTGCCAGGCTTGCAGCACGGCGTCGGCCAGTGCGGCCGCGCTGTCGGTGCTGGCGACGCTGCCCTCCTGCTGCGCCAGACTAATCACCGCAGCCAGCCCGTCGCTCCATTGCTGGAATGCCCGTTCGACCTGGGCCCGGATCAGCGGACTCTGGGCCGATAATTCGGTGCTGAAATTGCCCAGCAGGCAACCACTGTGGAACTGGTTGTCGACATTGGCCTGCACCATGCCGTCGAAATATTGTGCCAGCCGCGCCAGCGGCGCCAGCGAGGCGTCGGTCAGCGGTCCGTGCAGACGGCGACTGGCCTCGGCATAGTGCTGGACCACCTCGGCCCCCAGCACTTCTTTGCTGGCAAAGTGGTTGTAGAACGAGCCCTTGGGCACCCCGGCAGCGTCCGTGATGTCTTGTACGCTGGTCGCGTTAAAACCCTTGCTGTGCAGCGTGGCAAGGCTGGCGGTGATGAGCTGATCGCGGACGTTGGGCTTGGACATGACTATAATATGACCGGTCGTCTTAAATTAGTCAAGTAATTTTTGCGGCGCGTGCCGTCATGGGCCGGGGCCCTGATCACGCCGGCCGCGTCAATGCAGCGCCCGGGCCTCGTTCAGGCGCTGCTGGTAGTCGGCTGACTGGCGCACGCTGGCAATGGCGCGCCACACGGCCTCGATGCGCTGCGGCTCGCGCTGGTAGCGGGCGTGGCTGAAGACCAGGTGAAACTGGCGCTGCGCATACGGCGGCGTGGCCAGCAGCACCTTGCCCTGAAAGCGCGCATCGTGGCGCACCAGCTGCTCGGCCTCCAGTCCCTGTAGCACGGCGGCATCGTACAGGCCGGTGGTCAGCAAGCGCAGCCCGTCTTCGGCCGATTTCACCAACTCCTTCGGTTGCAAGCCCTGCTGGCGTAACTGGCTGGCGATCAGATAGCCGGACTGGACCGCCACGACGCCTTGCGGAGTGTCCAGCTTGCTGCCATCCCAGCTGGCCTTGCCGCCGTTGCGCAGGAAGATGTTGACGTTGTCGTCATACAGCGCGCGGGCCGGGTCGGAGCGGCCGTCGGCCAGCGTCGGGAACACGGCAGCGCTGCGCCGTTCGAGGCTGTCGACGGCGCCGATGACGCCGTCAACGGTGCCGAGGCGGACTTCTTCCAGGCAGCGGCGCCATGGCTTGGCGGTGTAGATGAAGGACTCCCCCAGCTGTTTTTCAACTTGCCGCAGCAGGTCAAAGTTCAGGCCGACCGCCGCCGGAGTGCTCCATGGCCGCTGGGCCACGTCTTCATAGCACAGGGTCAGCGCGGTGGCGCTGGCCACGGCCGGCAGCGCCAGCCACAGTGGTAGCCACCATGCGGAACGACGTAACAGCATCCTGCCTCCATGGAATAAGGGCCTGAGCATAGGTTAGCACGATCTTTCGGGGCCGCGGCAGTGGTGCGTGAGGCGACGCCGGGATTGTCGCAGAAATGCTTTTTTTTATGGAAATGCTGCTAATATGCTAATGCCGCTCCTGCTACGGATAGTGAGCGAACATCACCGCAAAGCCTACAGAAAGGTTACAAAATGAAAGTTTCTAAGGTAGTGACAGGACTGCTGGCGAGCGCCGCAGCGATGCTGATCGGCGGTTGCGCCGCCACGCCAGCCGGCAGCGAGGCGGGTGCGCCCCAGGTCGCGTCGGCTGCCCCGGTCAAGTGCAAGGCGACCGAGGCCGCGACCGGGACCTCGATCGTGCGCAAGGATTGCTCGGGCAATCCGAATGTGACGTCGGTTGATGCACGCGAGATGCTCGATTCGAAACGGGTGGCGACGCCGTCGCGCTGAGTCCCGTTGCCCGGCTCGGAAGCCAGCCATGCGGCGGTAATGCAGTTCAGTTAAGGCGCCGATCGGCTGGCAAACCCACCGACGCAAAGCAGGGGTCAGACCCGGCGGGTCTGACCCCAGGTCTTGGTCGGTGGGTTTTGCGGACCGATCTGCGCCTTAACTGAACGGCATTGCAGCCATGCGGCTGGCTTTTTTTTACGCTCAGGCGCTGCGCAATTCCTGATATAGCGCGAGAAATTCCTGGCTCAGTTTGTGGCGCGCGTCGAGATGGATCATCGGCAGGTTGCGCTCATGCGATTCGCGGATGCGGATCGAACTCGACAGCTTATTGTCAAACACCGGCAAGCCTTCTTCCTTCAGCTGGTCGACCATGCGTTGCGGCAGCAGCGCGCGCGGCTGGAACTGGTTGACGACAATGCCTTCGATCTCCAGAGCGGGATTGTGGTCGGCCTTGATCTCGGCCACGTTGTTGATCAGCGTGTACAGCGCCTGGCGCGAGAAATCGTCGCAGTCGAACGGAATCAGGCAGCTGTCCGCCGCGATCAGTGCCGATTGCGTGAAGAAATTGTAGGCGGGCGGGGTGTCGACGAAGATTTCGTCATAGTCCTTGGCCAGTTCATTCAGCGTGTCGCGCAGCTTGTAGATCTTGTGGCGCGATTCCAGCTTCGATTGCAGGTCGCCCAGCTCGGGGTGGGCCACCATCAGCGCCAGATTTTCGAACGGGGTCTCGTGCACGTAATGGCTGGCCGGCTTGGAGAACACGCTGAAGCTGAGCAGCTGTTCGAAATAGGCGCCCAGCGTGGGCGCCACCTCGGTCGCTGCCGCGCCCAGCAGGTAGCGGCTGGAATTGCACTGCGGGTCCAAATCGATCAGCAAGGTGCGCTTGCCCTGATGGGCTGCAATCGCGGCCAAATTGACTGCGATGGTGGATTTGCCGACGCCACCCTTCTGATTGAAGATCACCCGTTTCATTGCTGGTCCGCCCTGTGGTTGAGAACGCAACGATTCTAGCATGCTGCGACGCAGCATGCGGGGCCCGTGTTGTGCGCCGACGTCAGCGCTCAGTCGTCGCGGCCCATGACGGTCCGTTCGACAAACACGGCGGTGGTGCGCGGCGGGATGCTGAAGCTGCCGCTGGCACTGTTGTAACTGGCGCTGCGCACCAGCGCATCGCTGTCGGAGCGCAGTTGCCGTTTGTGCAGCACCAGCCGGCGCCCGCGCAGCTCTGGCACGCTGAGTGTCTTGGCCACCTTGTCGACATTGAATAGCACCACGATGTGGCGGTAGCGCGATTCGTCGTAGCGCTGCGGCCGCTGGCCGTCGAGCGCCATGACGATCAGGCCGGGCAGCTGCTGCGGGCCGGTGTTGTAAAAGCGCAGCCGCTGGCTGACCTCGCTTGCGCTGCGCAGGCGGAACAGCGAACTGTCGCGCCGGATCGCCAGCAAGTCCTGCAGGTAATCGCGGCTGCGCAGGATCGCCGCGCTGTCCGGCGTCAGCAGCGGATTGCGCAGGATAGGACTCATCAGCGGCCACATGTCCTGATTGCCTTCCGCCAGCGGCAGGCCGACGCCGAAGTTGTTCGTCTGGTAGCTGTAATCGAGGCGGTTGAACCAGTCGCCGGCGTCATAGCTGTTGCGGTCCAGCGATTTGGAGCGCAGCAGTTCCTGACCCGCGTGCAGGAAGGGGATGCCCTGTGCCAGCACGGTCAGCGCCGCGCCCAGATTCTGTACCCGGACCCGGTCGGCCAGACTGGTCGCGGCCGGCAGCTTGTAGGCGTTCAGGTCATACAGCGTCTGGTTGTCGTGGGCTTCGATGTAGTTGATGGTCTCGGCCGGATCGGCGGCGAAGCCGGCCGGCTGGCCGAAATAATCGATCTGCGCGTTCTTGCGCAGCGTGCCGTTGCGGTCGGTAAAGCTGTAGTCGCGCAGCGTGCCGGACAGGCCGACCTTGATCAGGTCACCCAGTCGCAGCAGCTCGTCCTTGCTCTGGCTGGCCAGTGCGTTCGGGTCGTACCAGGCACCGTTGATGTAGCCCTGCTGGCTGATCACGCTGGTGCCGCTGTCGCAGCAACCGCCGCCGCGCACTGCATCGCGCAGGCGGTCGTTGAAGGAGCCGATGCCGCTGCCAAACATATTCGCCTGACGCGCCTGCACGAAACGGGCGTCGTTGGCGACGTTGCCGAAATTCCAGGCTTCGCCATACAGGTAGATGGGGCGGCCGGCGGCGGCGTTGACCGCGCTTTGCAGGCGCGTCATCACGTCCAGCGGGGTAAAGCCCATGATGTCGAAGCGGAAGCTGTCGACCTGATAATCGCGGGCCCAGGTGCTGACGGTATCGATCATCAGCTTGGCCATCATGGTGTTTTCGGCGGCCGTGTCGGCGCAGCAGCTGTCGTTGCTGATGCTGCCGTTCGGATTCAGCCGGTAGTAATAGGCGGGCACGATCTGGTCCAGCACCGACAGCGGCCCCTGCTGCGAGGCACTGGTGTGGTTGTAGACCACGTCCATGGTGACGCGCAAGCCCTGCTGGTGCAGGCCCTGCACCATGGCGCGGAATTCGCGCACGCGGGCGGCGCCGTCGTTGGCGTCGCTGGCATAACTGCCTTCGGGCGCGCTGTAATGGACCGGGTCATAGCCCCAGTTGAAGCAGTCGCTGCCGCGCGTGGCCTGCACTGCGGCCTGCTGGCTGCTGGCGTCGGCGGCGGCGGTAGCGATCACCTGCGTGCTGCAGCCGGCTTCGTTGACGCTGGCGAAATCAAACGCGGGCAGCAGGTGTACGTGGGTCAGGCCGGATTGGGCCAGGTCGCGCAGGTGGCGCATGCCGTTCGCCTGCTGGTCGGTGAAGGCCAGGTATTTGCCACGGTGCGCGGCCGGCACGCTGGCATCACTGGCGCTGAAGTCGCGGATATGCAGTTCGTACAGCACGATGTCGGTCGGCGCCTCGAGCGGCGGGATGGCGTGCTGGTCCCAGCCGGCCGGCTTCAGCGCTGCGCTGTCGAGGTTGGCGACGAAGCTGCGCTGGCTGTTGGCGTTCAGACTCAGCGAATAGGGATCGGTGACGGTGTTGTTGACCAGCGTGTTGTTGGCCCAGCGCGACAGCACTTGTACGCTGTAAGTGTAGTAGTAGCGGTTGCTCCAGCTGGCGTCGGGCGCCGTGTAGCTCCATACCCCGCTGGCGGCATCGCGCTGCATCGGCCGCTGGATGGTGCTGGCGGCGCTGGCATCGGGATACAGGTTCAGGCTGACGCTTTTCGCGGTCGGGGCCCAGACCCGGAACGTCGGCACGCCAGCGCCGTCGACACTCAGGCCCAGCTTGCTGCTGGCGGCGGCACCGCCAAATACGTCGTCCAGCATGCCGCTGTGCTGCAGCGAGCTCACTTGCACCAGCTGACCGGCCGCGTCGAACTGGGCCAGCGCAAACTGGCTGCTGGCCAGCGCACCGATGCGGGAGGCATCGGCGGCCGACAGGCTGAGCGCGGTCGCTCCGGCCAGATGCGGATAGCGTTGCCGCAGCGCCGCCGGCAGGCCGCTGGCTGCACTCAGCGCCATGCTGGCGGTGGCGCCGCTGACGCCGCTGGCATCGGCGCGCAGACCGCCGTTCTCCGCGTAATACAGGCGATAGCTGGCGCTGGCCGGCACGCCGGGCCAGGCCAGCGTGGCCGCGGTCAGCCAGTGCGCGCTGGCGTTGTTCAGGTTGCCGACGTTGAGGGCCGGCGCCGCCGTGTAGATGGTGCAATCGCCTTCCAGCAGCCAGATTTCCTGGCCGCTGCTGGCAATGCTGGCGCTGAAGCTGCTGCGCTGGTCGCTGCTGCAATTCTTGTTGCCAGTGCCGTCGCTGAGCAGGAAGCTGAGCGCCGTCTTGTCGGGCTGGATGGGAATGTCGACATAGCCGCCGAAGCTGTCGCTGCTGCTCAGCATGAAGCGGTCGGTAATCCAGGTGCTGCTCGGATGCAGGGGGCCGTCCCAGGCGTACACGCCCCATAGTGCCGTATCGTTCTGGGCCCGGTGGTAATGCACGCGCAGCGTGGACAAATTATCAAAAAAGTAGCTTACTAATTTATCCAATTGCTCTTTTGTTGCAGAAAATATATGCTTTATAGCAGATATAAGGATTTCAAGTATTACGTCTAAAGATTGTGAAAATTGTAAATCTGTTAATTCGTCACAATATTCATAAAATAATCCACCGATACTTCGAGAGTCATTATTTTCTCTATTTTCAACAGCTAACATTATATATCGTACAAATACTATTGTTGTATGAGAAAAAATTGAATCGTAAGAACGACCTTGAAATTCTTTTCCAAGATTTAAATATGACTTACATATTTTGAAAAAAACTTCAATATCCCAACGTTTCCCGTAAATTCTTACCACTTCTTCATCTGATAAAGTTGTATCTGAAGTAAGTAAAGCTAACCATTCTTTTTTCTTGTTTCTGTTTCTTACAAAAACAATTTTTAAAGAAATGGTTTCATTATTTTCTGTTGTTATTGTTACAATTGTAGAAGCTAAAATCTTTGCTTTACCTCGTTTTTTACTTAAAGTTGCATAAATATTCTCTAAATTCATTAATTTACCTTGAAAATTATAGTATGTTTTACTCATTTTTTTTACCATTGCAATTACATCAAATTTTAGAGCAACTACTTTAGATATTACACTTGGAAATGTAAACCAACTATCAAACAGAACATATTTTGCAGGTATTTGATACTTTTTAGCTTGTTCTAAAAGTTTAATCATTGCATCTGTTTTCTTTTGCAGTGCTGATTTTCTTATTTTATAGCCGTTACTTCTTTTATCTATATTTTTATTTATCGGGCAAAGTTGATTTTTTTCGGTTAAAGAACTAAGAATATTAAATGCAATCGGAATAAAAGAATTTCCATCTGACCATCCTAGAGTAAGCATTTTAAAGCCTTTAACATACTTATTCAAAACATTATCTTTGACTCTTGCAAGCAACTCAACATTTTTACTTCTATTTCTACTGTAAGTGGAATCGTCTACAATAAGTACATTTACTCTTTCTTCTGATGTAAGTTTAGAGATATTCAGTTTGATAATATTTGAAGATAGTATTATCAGTAATTTTGACCAATTATAATGCACTGAGTTTAAAAATCTATATACTACATCTTTTGAAAAATTTATACTATCTTTCTTTGTTGAAAGTAATCGAAATAAACTTTTATTTGTAAAAAGAAGTATAAAGATTAATTTGAAAACTATTATACTTTTTATACCTTTTTCTTTATTAAAATTACATTGTTTCATAATTCCTGATATATTATTTTCCTTAAAAAATTTATTTATAGAGAAGCTTTTGTTGTTTTCATTTTCCAAAATTTGTGATATTATATTCATTGCAAGAAATCTCCTTTTTAAATGGGTTAGGTTGTCGTGAATCTATTATACCATTTTCTAAGAGATTTCTTGCTTCTTTTTTTGTGCTAACTTAATGTTTTCAATGCTTTAATTGCTATTCTTTGCTGCGAAACTTGAGATATTAACTATCTCTTAACAAAGTATCAAGTTCTTCATCAATTCCCATAAATTGACCTTTATATATACCTTT
>JBGSBQ010000008.1:0-20823 GCA_041730475.1 Sphingomonadaceae bacterium | reverse complement strand
GCCGGAACTGGCGCGCGGCAAGACCGGGCGCGTCTACGGCCATTTGATGGGCCTGTTGACCCTGATGAAGGGCCAGCCGCTGGCCTACAACAAGGACAACCAGGAAGACAAGGAGCCGCTGTTCGACACCGTCGACACCGTGGTCGACACGCTGCGCATCTTCGCCGACATGGCGGGCGGCATCAGCGTCAAGCCGGACGCGATGCGTGCTGCCGCGCTGCAAGGCTACGCCACCGCGACCGACCTGGCCGACTATCTGGTCAAAAAAGGCCTGCCGTTCCGCGACGCCCACGAAGCCGTGGCCCACGCCGTGCGCGCCTGCGACGACCTGAAGATCGACCTGGCCGAGATGACGCTGGAACAGCTGCGCGCCTTCTCGCCGCTGATCGAAGACGACGTATTCGCCGTGCTGACACTGGAAGGTTCGGTCGCCGCCCGTGACCACGTTGGTGGCACCGCGCCGAATCAGGTGCGCGCCGCCATCGCCCGCGTGCGCAGCCAGCTGGCCTGATCCCCACCCGCCAAAATCGGGGACAGACCATAATGTCGTAAAGTTAAGGCTCAGATCGGCTGACAAACCCCACAGACGGAAAGCCGGGGTCAGACCCGACGGGTCTGACCCCAGGTTTGGTCTTGGGGTGGAAGCGTACGCTACGGCACTTTAACTTAGCGGCATTAGGGACAGACCACGTTTTTCGCAAGATGTTGGCGAAAACGTGGTTTGACCCCGATTTTCATCAGAGGAGACCTGATGTTTCTGTCCATATCGCGCGCGATCGATGCGCTCAACGAAAAAATCGCTACTGTGGTCGGCTACGCACTGCTGGCTGCCGTCATCATCTGCACCGGCAACGCGCTGGTGCGCTATCTCTTTAATGCCAGTTCCAACGGCTGGCTCGAAATCCAGTGGTATCTGTTCGCCGCCATGTTCATGCTGGCCGCCAGCCATACGCTGAAACGCGACGAGCATGTGCGAATCGACGTCATCGCCGGCCGCTTCTCGAAACGCACCCAGGTCTGGATCGACCTGTTCGGCTTCCTGCTGTTCCTGCTGCCCGTCTCGCTGGTGATCTTGTACTACGGCGTGCCGTTCGCCCTGCTGTCAATCCGCAGCGGCGAAATGTCCAGCAACGCTGGTGGCCTGATCGTCTGGCCGGCCAAGCTGCTGGTACCACTCGGCTTTCTGCTGATGGTGCTGCAAGGCGTGTCCGAAATCATCAAGCGTATCGCTTTCCTGGCCGGCAAGCTCGATGCCAGCGCATTCTCCCGACAGGTCGCCACACCAGCTGACGACATCGCGGCGATCAAGGCCGCCAACCACCTCAACTAAACCAGGCGGATCACCACAGATGGAATTATTCTTGACGGCGAATCTGGCCCCGATCATGTTCGGGGCCCTGGTCATCTTCCTGCTCTCCGGCTTTCCGGTGGCGTTCTCGCTGGCCGCGAATGGCCTGTTCTTTGGTCTGGTCGGTATGGAACTGGGCTTGCTCAAGCCGGAACTACTGCAGGCGCTACCGAACCGCATCTTCGGCATCATGGCCAACGACACCCTGCTGGCGATCCCCTTCTTCACCTTCATGGGCCTGATCCTGGAACGCTCCGGCATGGCCGAGGACCTGCTCGATACCATCGGCCAGCTATTCGGCCCGATCCGCGGCGGCGTCGCCTATGCGGTGATCTTCGTCGGCGCGCTGCTGGCCGCCACCACCGGCGTGGTCGCCGCGTCGGTGATTTCGATGGGCCTGATCTCGCTGCCAGTGATGCTGCGCTATGGCTATGACAAGAAGCTGGCGGCCGGCGTGATCGCTGCCTCCGGCACGCTGGCGCAGATCATCCCGCCGTCGCTGGTGCTGATCGTCATGGCCGACCAGCTGGGCCGCTCGGTCGGCGACATGTACAAGGCTGCCTTCATTCCCGGCCTGCTGCTGACGGCCATGTATGCCGGCTATGTGCTGGCGGTGTCGATCTTCAAGCCAGCCATGGTGCCAGCGCTGCCGCTGGAGGCGCGCAATCTGCGCCAGCCAAACGGCGACAGCGGCGCGCGCTCGCTGCTGGTACTGGTGCTAGGCGCGAGCGGCGCCGCCTTCGCGTTCGCCCACTTCTGGCGCGCCAGCCACCCGGCGCTGGCGGCCGATGAACTGGGCATCTACTCGGCAGCCGTCGGCATCGTCGGCGCCTTTGGCTTCGCACTGCTGAACCGCCAGCTGAAACTGAACCTGCTGTCGCGCATGGCGGAGCGTGTGGTGTTCGTCATGATCCCGCCACTGGCACTGATCTTCCTGGTACTGGGCACCATCTTCATCGGTCTGGCCACGCCCACCGAGGGCGGCGGTATGGGCGCCATGGGCGCGCTGTTGCTGGCACTGTTCAATGGTCGCCTGACGCTGGATCTGACCAAACAGGCCATGCACAGCACCACCCGCCTATCCTGCTTCGTGGTGTGGATCCTGATCGGCTCCACCGTGTTCTCGCTGGTGTTCCGCGGCGTGAACGGCGACCTGTGGGTCGAGCACCTGCTGGCCAGCCTGCCCGGCGGCAGCACCGGCTTCCTGATCGTAGTCAACCTGATGTTCTTTGTACTGGCCTTCTTCCTCGATTTCTTCGAACTGGCCTTCATCCTGGTGCCGCTGGTCGGTCCGGTGGCAGACAAGCTGGGCATCGACCTGATCTGGTTCGGCGTGCTGCTGGGCGTGAACATGCAAACCTCGTTCATGCACCCGCCGTTCGGCTTTGCGCTGTTCTATCTGCGCTCGGACGCGCCCAAGGAAGTGAAGACCTCGGACATCTACTGGGGCGCGATTCCGTTCGTGCTGATCCAGATTGTCATGGTGGCGCTGATCATCAGCTTCCCGCGTCTGGTCTCGGTCGAGAAAAAAATCGACATGCACGAGCAGATCGAACTGAAGATCGAGGCCCCGGCGAGCGAGGAAAACAAGCCGGCGGAAGACGACGCGCCGCAGCTGAACTTCTCCAGCGATACCGACGACAAACCGGCGGCCTCGGCGCCGCAACCCAAATAACCATCAGGAGCATCCCATGAGCACAGCCATCGGCATCGGCGGCAGCAGCATCGAACAAGCGCTGACCAGCCTGAGCGACATGACCGCCGGCGCGGTCCCGATCACCAAGGAAGAGCATCTGCAACGCATCGCCAAAGCTCAGGCCTATATGCAGACGCAGGGCATCGCCGCCATCTACATCAACGCTGGCGCCAACCTGACCTATTTCACCGGCACCAAGTGGTATGCCAGCGAACGCATGGTCGGCGCCATCCTGCCAGCCAGTGGCGCCATCGAGTACATCGCTCCCGCGTTCGAAGAAAGCACCTTGAAGGACTTCATGCTGGTCGACGGCCACGTCAACTGCTGGCACGAACACGAAAGCCCGTATGCGCTGTTCATCGCCACGCTGCAGCGCATGGGCATCGCCGCCAACCCCGCGCTACCGCCCCGGGTAGGCATGTGCGAAAGCGCGGCCTTCTTCATCTACGACGGCATCCGGCCGCTGGCCACCGGCTATGCGCTGGAAAACGCGCGCAGCGTGACGGCCCACTGCCGCACCCGCAAATCCGCGAATGAAATCGCGCTGATGCAGCGCGCCAAGGACATGACGCTGGCGGTCCACGTGGCCGCTGCCAGCATCCTGCGCGAGGGCATCACCACCAAGGAAGTCGAGGAATTCATCGACCAGGCGCACCGCAAGGTGGGCGCCTCCGGCTCCTTCTTCGTGATCGTGCTGTTCGGCGAAGCCACCGCCTATCCACATGGCGTCAGCTATGTGCAAACGCTGAAAGCGGGCGACACGGTGCTGATCGATACCGGCTGCAAGCTGCACAACTATATCTCCGACATCACCCGCACCTACGTGTATGGCGACATCAGCGCGCGCCAGCGTTCGGTATGGAACAGCGAAAAGGCAGCGCAGGCCGCCGCCTTCAGCGCCGCCCAGCTGGGCGTGCCATGCGAGGCCGTCGACCAGGCAGCGCGCCGTTCGCTGGAAGCCGACGGTTTCGGCCCCGGCTACAAGCTACCCGGCCTGCCGCACCGCACCGGCCATGGCATCGGCCTCGATATCCACGAGTGGCCGTACCTGGTCGGCGGCGACCAGACCGCGCTCGATGTCGGCATGTGCTTTTCGAACGAGCCGATGATCTGCATCCCCGGCGAATTCGGCGTGCGCCATGAAGATCATTTCTACATGACGGCCAGCGGCCCGCAATGGTTCACCGAGCCGGCGCACTCGATCGACGATCCGTTCGGTCTTGCACGCGACTGAAAAACAACGTCCGATCACAATGGTTAAATTTCCTGTTGGTAATTAGGACACAAGGTACAACGGCGCCGGACTAAGTGCTATATTTGGCTCATCCGGCTCCACAACATTCGCTCATTGAGACTGGTGCCTACGGGAGCCCCGTTCATGATCAGCGTTTTTCGTCTGTCCCGCCAACGCTGGTTGACCATCGTCTGTGCCGCGCTGTTCGGGATCACTTTCCTGGCCTCCCTGTGGTTCGGGCAGCGCGTCAATCAGGCTAATGCAGCACGCCAGCGTGCGCTGCTGGAGCAGGTCAAGCTGCAGGCCGAAGCGATGCTGCTGCTCGAACGCGACGCCGCGCAGGGGCGCCTGTCCGAGCCCGTGCTGCAGCAACGCCAGTCCGCCGTGCAGACTGCGCTCCAAACCTTTCAGCAACGGAACGACCCAGACCATAGCGCTGACGTGGCGCGGGCGCAGCACTGGGCCGACGCCATGCAAGTGGCGCTGATCGGCAGTGCGGCAGCGCTGCTGCTATCGCTGCTCGGGCTGGTGCGCCGGCTGCGTGCCGCGCTGGGCGGCAGCGTGCAAGACCTGCACCGTCACATCGTCATCCTGGGTCAGGGCGATTTCGTCACGCCGGTGCCGGTGCCGCCGGGACAATCACGCAGCGTCATGGGCTGGCTGGCCGAGACCCGCGCCAAACTGGCGCAACTCGATGCCGACCGCACGCTGGCCGAGACCTCGGCCACCCGCCTGAACAATCTGTATGCCGCGCTCAGTCACTGCAACCAGATCATCGTCCACTGCAAGTCGGAGCGCGACCTGTTTGCCCGCATCTGCGAAAACATCGTCATCCGTGGCGGCATGCAGATGGCGTGGATCGGCCTACTGGACGACGGCGGCCGCCTGCAGCCGAGCGCCTCCTACGGCGATAGCCAAAATTATCTGCAAACGCTGGAGCTACCCGGTGATAGTCCGGGCGCCATCGCACTGCGCGACGATTACGCAGTCTGGAGCCAGGACCTGCAACGGGAACCAGTGACCCAGCCTTCGCTGGCCGACGCGGTGCGCTACGGCTGGCATGCGGCCGGCGCGCTGCCACTGCATCGCGGCGGACAGGTGATCGGCATGCTGGCCATTTATGCCGGCGTGCGCTACGCCTTCGCGCCCGACGTGCGTACCCTGCTGCAGGAAATGGCCAACGATATCGATTACGCGCTGAAAAGTCTGGACCACGAGCGCCAGCGCGAGCGCGCCAGTCTGGCGCTGCTGGAAAGCGAGCGTCATCTACGCACCATCATCGAGACCGAACCCGAAGGCATCATCGTGCTGGCCCGCAGCGGCAGGGTGCTGGACATGAACCCGGCCGGGCTGGCCATGCTGGATGCCGAGACACTGGCCGACCTGCAGCAGCGCGACCTGCTGACAACGGTGCCGCCGCCGTATCACGATGAATTTCGCGTACTGCACCAGCGCGCCATCGACGGCAAGGCGGGCATGCTGGAATTCGAGATGCAGACGCTGCGCGGCGCGCAGCGCTGGTTCGAGATCCATGCCGCGCCACTGCGCGCCAGCGACGGTGCCCCCACCATGCTGGGCATCGTGCGCAACATCACGCAACGCAAGCAATCCGAAGAACGCATCCTGCAACTGGCTCATACCGACTACCTGACCGGCCTGCCGAACCGGGTGCGCCTCGGCCAGCTCGCCACCGCTACCTTCGCCCAGGTGCAGCAGCGGCGCGGCAAGGCCGCGCTGATGTTCCTCGACCACGCCTGCTTCAAGGACATCAACGACGCGCTCGGCCATGGCATCGGCGACACCCTGCTGGTGCAACTGGCGCAGCGCCTGAACCAGTACATCGGCCCGCAGGATTGCGTGGCACGTCTGGGCGGCGATGAATTCGTGCTGCTGTTCGGCGATGCCGATTGTCGCCGTGCCGCCGCGCTGGCGCGCCAGCTGCTGGACGTGGTCGGCGCCACCTTCCGCATCGAGCAGTATGAACTGACGCTGAGCGCCTCGATCGGCATTGTGCTATTTCCCGACGATGGCGCGGAATTGGGCACGCTGTTCCAGCGCGCCGATGTCGCCATGTACGCGGCCAAACACGATGGCCGCAACCGCTTCCGTTTCTTCAGCGGTGAAATGCAGGCCCACTTGACGCGCCAGCTGGAACTGGTCAGCGCGCTGCGCCAGGCCGTCAGCGCCAACCAGCTGCAACTGCACTACCAGCCGCAGATCAATCTGGCGGCGCAGACGCTGACCGGCGCCGAAGCACTGCTGCGCTGGAACCATCCGCAGCTGGGCAGCGTGGCACCAGCCGAATTCATCCCGGCCGCCGAAGCCAGTGGCCTGATCCTGCCGCTGGGCGAATGGGTACTGCGCCACGCCGTGCGGCAAGCGGCGCAGTGGCAACGCGACGGCATGGCGCCGCTGCGCATCGCCGTCAATCTGTCGGCGGTGCAGTTCCGCCAGCCCGACTTGCCGGAGCTGGTCAGCCGCATCCTGTTCGAGGAAGGGCTGGCGCCCGAATGGCTGGAACTGGAACTGACCGAGGGCGCCACCATGGACGACCCGCAGCGCGCCGTCGAAATGATGGACAAGCTGCATGCACGCGGCATCGGCATGTCGATCGACGATTTCGGTACCGGCTATTCTTCGCTCAGCAAGCTGAAAAAATTCCGTATCAATAAGCTGAAAATCGACCAGTCCTTCGTGCGCGATATCTGCAGCGATCCGGAGGATCAGGCCATCGTTGCCGCCATTATCAGCATGGCCGGCAGCCTCGGACTGAACACCATCGCCGAGGGTGTGGAGACGGCCGAACAACAGGCCATGCTGCGGACTCAGGGCTGTGTCGAAATCCAGGGCTATTTCTACAGCCGGCCGCTGCCCCCCGAGCAGTTCGCCGCCTACGCCGCGCGCTACCAGTGAAGCAGCACGCCGCTCAGGCGCGCTTCATCACCAGCGTCAGGATATCGTAGCTAGCCACCAGTTCTTCGCGCTGGTTGGTGACCTGCACATCCCACGCCACCACGCCCTGCCCCACGCCCTTGTCGTCGCTGCGATTGCGGTCAACCTTGCGCTTGCAGGTCAGGCGCGCCCGGATCGTGTCGCCGATCGCCACCGGCGTAATGAAGCGCAGGTTATCGAGGCCATAGTTGGCCAGCACCGGTCCCGGCGCCGGGGACACGAACAGCCCGGCCGCAGCCGACAGCACGAAATAGCCGTGCGCAATGCGCTGGCCGAACTGGCTATCCTTGGCCGCGATCTCGTCGAAGTGCATGTAGAAATAATCGCCCGAGACGCCGCCGAAGTTGACGATATCGGCCTCGCTGACGGTGCGCCGGTGGGTCAGCAGCGAATCGCCGATGCGCAGGTCTTCAAAGTATTTGCGGAACGGGTGCTGTTCGCTCTCCTGCACCGCCGCGCCGCGCACATATTCGCCGGTGACGGCGGCCAGCATGGTGGGCGAACCCTGAAGCGCGGCGCGCTGCAGGAAGTGGCGCACGGCGCGGATCCCGCCCAGCTCTTCGCCGCCCCCGGCGCGGCCCGGGCCACCGTGCTTCAGTTGCGGCAGCGGCGAACCGTGACCGGTCGAATCGACCGCCGCTTCGCGCTCGAGGATCAGCACCCGGCCATGTGAGGCGGCGGCCAGCGGCACCGCGCGCGCCGCCAGTTGCAGATCGCGCGTCACCAGCGTCGCCACCAGACTGCCCTTGCCGCGTGCGGCCAGTGCCAGCGCTTCATCGATGCCGTCGTAGCTGATGATGGTGCTGACCGGACCGAAGGCTTCGATGTCGTGCACCGCGTCGTTGCGCAGGCCATCGCGGCACAACAGCAGCGTCGGCGCGAAAAAGGCGCCGTCTTCCAGACCGCTACCCACCAGCCGCAAGCCATCGCGTTCACCGAACAGCACTTCATTGCCGTGCGATAGCTGGGCCACCCGCGCCGCCACATCGCGCTGCTGTTCCTTCGATGCCAGTGCCCCCATACGCACGCCTTCCAGCGCCGGATCGCCGACACTAATCTTCGCCAGCCGTTCGCGCAGGCGCGTGGCGACCGCGTCGACCTGCTGCGACGGCACGATAATGCGGCGGATTGCGGTGCATTTCTGGCCCGCCTTGCCGGTCATCTCGCGCACCACTTCGCGCACAAACAGGTCGAATTCCGGGTCGTCCGGGCTGATGTCCGGGGCCAGGATGGCGCAGTTCAGCGAATCGGCTTCGGCCGTGAACGGCACCGAATTGGCGATCAGGTTGCGGTTGGTGCGCAGCCGCGCCGCCGTATCGGCGGAACCGGTGAAGGTCACCACATCGGCGCCGCCGAGGCGGTCCAGCAGGTCGCCGGTGCTGCCGATCACCAGTTGCAGCGCGCCCTCCGGCAGCAGGCCGGATTCATGCATCATGCGCACCAGCGCTTCGGTCAGGTAGCTGGTGGCGGTGGCCGGCTTGCCAATGCAGGGCATGGCAGCCAGGAAGCTGGGGGCGAACTTTTCCAGCAGTCCCCAGATCGGGAAGTTGAAGGCATTAATATGCACCGCCAGCCCGCCGCGCGGCACCAGAATGTGGGTGCCGGCGAAGCCGCCGTTCTTGCCCAGCGCGATGGCCGGTCCCTCATGCAGCACATTCGACGACGGCAGCTCGCGGCTGCCCATGCTGGCATAGGCGAACAGCGTGCCGGTGCCGCCCTCGATATCAACCCAGCTGTCGGCCCGGGTAGCGCCACTCAGATAGGAGATTGCGTACAGCTCTTCCTTGCGGCTGGCCAGATACAGGGCCAGCGCCTTCAGGCGCGCGGCGCGCTGCTGGAAATCGAGCGCCATCAGCGCCGGCACGCCGGTCTTGCGGGCATAGGTGACGGCTTCATCGAAGTCGATCTGCTCGGCGTGGGTGTGATAGATGCGGGCGTTGGTCAGGGCGCTGTGCAGCGGCACGGCGGCTTCGCTGCCGATCCAGCGGCCGCCGATCCAGCTTTGCAGGGTGGGGAATTGGGACATCGCGTCTCTCCGTATTGTTGTAGTGATTATGCTTGGGCGTTCTTGTGCAGGTGCAGCGGCAGCGAGCTATCCCAGTCGATGCGCGGACGGTCGGCTTCCACCGCCGTCAGCGCCTCGACTTCGCGCATGGTCTGCATTGAGCGGACTGCCAGCTCCTGATACTGGGCGGTGCCGGCGCTCTTCCACTGAATCTCGTCGTCGCGCACCTCACGCACCACCTTGGCCGGCGTGCCGACCACCATCGAGCGCGGCGGAATCTGCATGCCGGCGCGCACAAACGCCATCGCCGCGACGATGCTGTCGGCGCCGACCACGGCGTTATCCATCACCACCGCGTTCATGCCGACCAACGCATTGCGGCCAATGCGGCAACCGTGCAGCACGGCGCCATGGCCGATATGGCCGTCCGCTTCCACCACCGTGTCACAGCCGGGGAAGCCGTGCATCACACAGGTGTCCTGCAGATTCGCGCCCTGCTCCAGGATCAGCCGCCCGAAGTCGCCGCGCAACGAGGCCAGCGGCCCGATATAGCAGCGCGGGCCAACCACCACGTCGCCGATCAGCACCGCGCTTGGATGCACGTAGGCGGTCGGATCGACCACCGGCGTGACGCCGTTAATTTGATACACCTTGACCATGGCCGCAGCCCTCCGTTCAGACCCAGATGCCGTTAAATTAAAATGCCGTAGCGTGCGCTTGCACCCCAAGATAAGACCTGGGGTCATACGGGGACGCCGAGTCCCGGCGGGTCTGACCCCGGCCTTGCGTCGGTGGGGTTTGCCAGCCAATCTGCGCCTTAGCTTAACGGCGTTACGCTCAAACCCGCTCAATGACCAGCGCGATACCCTGCCCGACGCCGATGCACATGGTGCACAGCGCATAGCGGCCGCCGCTGCGTTCCAGCTGGTGCAGCGCCGCCAGCACCAGCCGCGCACCGGAGGCACCCAGCGGGTGGCCGATGGCGATGGCGCCGCCGTTGGGATTGACGCGGGCGTCATCATCGGCCAGACCAAGATCCCGCGTCACCGCCAGCCCTTGCGCTGCGAATGCCTCATTCAGTTCAATCACGTCCATCTGCTCGATGCGCAGGCCCAGTTGCGCCAGCAGCTTCTTCGACGCGGGCGCCGGACCGAAGCCCATGATGCGCGGCGCTAGCCCGACGCTCGCCATGCCCAGCACGCGGGCGCGCTTCTTCAGGCCATGTTGTTCAGCGGCGCCAGCGGAAGCCAGCAGGATGGCGCAGGCGCCGTCGTTGACGCCGGACGCATTCCCGGCCGTGACGCTGCCATCGGCTCGCACCACGCCTTTCAGTTTTGCCAGCATGGCCAGCGTGGTGTCAGGACGTGGATGCTCGTCACTGGCGACGATGAGGGGATCGCCTTTTTTCTGCGCCAGCGTGACCGGCACGATCTCCGCGCTGAACAGGCCAGCGGCGTGGGCCGCTGCCCAGCGCTGCTGGCTGCGCAAGGCAAACGCATCCTGATCGGCGCGGCTGATGTGGAATTCATCGGCCACGTTTTCGGCCGTTTCGGGCATGCTGTCGATGCCGTATTTTTCCTTCATCTGGCGGTTCACAAAGCGCCAGCCGATGGTGGTGTCTTCGATCTTTGCAGCGCGCGAGAAGGCGCTGTCGGCCTTGCCCATGACGAAAGGTGCGCGGCTCATGCTCTCCACGCCGCCGGCGATGATCAGCTGCGCCTCACCGGCCTTGATGGCGCGGGCAGCAATACCCACCGCGTCCAGACTGGAACCGCACAGGCGATTGATGGTGCTGCCCGGGACCTCGACCGGCAGGCCAGCCAGCAGCGCGGCCATGCGCGCCACGTTGCGATTGTCTTCGCCGGCCTGATTTGCGCAGCCGTAGTAGACGTCATCCACCCGGCGCCAGTCGACACCGGGGTTGCGGGCCATCAGCGCAGCAATCGGCAGCGCTGCCAGATCATCGGTGCGCACGCCGGACAGGGCGCCGCCGTAGCGGCCAAACGGGGTGCGGATCGCGTCGCAGATATAGGCGTCATTCACGTCGTGGTTCACAAAGTCTCCTGAAAATAATGGGGGTTCACGCAGCGCCTGCAGCCACCACTTCGCCCGCTAGCCGGTGCGATTTGCCACGGAATAGCGCCACGGTGCGGCCATCCTGATTGCATACCTTGATGTCATACACGCCGCTCTTGCCGGCCAGCGCCTGCTCCACCGCTTCCGCAGTCAGCACATCGCCAAGGCGGCCCGGCGTGAGGTAGTCGATGCTGCAGCCGGCACCGACGGTAGTGAAGTTATGGCTGTTGCAGGCGAATGCAAAGGCACTGTCGGCCAGCGCGAAAATGAAGCCACCGTGGCAGCTCTGGTGGCCGTTCAGCATGTCCGCGCGCACTGTCATCGACATGCGCGCATAGCCGGGCCGGATCTGGTCCAGCGTCATACCCAGTCCCTGCGAGGCGCGGTCGCGCGCGTACATGGCCGCACCGGCCGCTTCAGCCAGCGCCTGCGCCCTGGCCAGATCGAGCGCACTGTCCTTATGCATGGAAGTGCGCTCCCGTGGCCTGTTTGCGGCGCAGCAGCGGCGCTACCCGGTAGCGGTCCTCGCCATAGCCCAGCGCTAAATGCTGCAGCACGGTCACCACATGGGCGATGCCGATCGCATCGGCCCACGCCAGCGGTCCGCGTGGATAGTTGACGCCCTTCTGCATGGCGATGTCCACCGCAGCGGCCGAGCATACACCCTGCTGTACCGCGTCCGCCGCTTCGTTGGACAGCATGGCGACGGTGCGCATCACGGCCATGCCGGGCACGTCGTCGAGCCGCGTGACGATAAAGCCGGCGGCCTGAAACAGCCCCACCACGGCGTGATACGCGGCCGGGTTGCACTGGTCAGCACAGGCCAGCGCGATGCGCGTGGCGCTGCCGTAGTCGAGCGCCAGATCGAACAGCACGGTATCCGGATGCTGGTTATCGCGCGCACGCTGGGTCGCACTGCGGCCATCGCTCAGGTAAATGGCGGCGCCGTTGCAATGGAAGGCTGCCGCTTCCGGTGCGGCCGCGCCGTGCACATGGCTGCGCGCTTCCGGCAGCTTGCGCGGTGCCACCGTGATGCCGGCACTGCGCAAACGCGCGGCCAGCGCATTGCTCACTGTATCAAGCGCGCCAGCGCCAGCAGCGGCGGCATCCGGATCAACGGAGTAGCTGACAAAGTCCGGCTTGGGTTGCGGCGGCTCCGCTTGCGCTACCGGCGCAGCTGCGTCCACGCCGTACCGATACAGACCCCGGCCCGATTTGCGGCCCAGGAACCCGGCATTGACCAGCTCCTGCTGGCGCACTGACGGCGTAAAGCGCGGGTCATTGAAATAAGCCTGAAACACCGATTGCGTGACCGCGAAATTGACGTCATGGCCGATCAGGTCCATCAGCTCGAAAGGCCCCATGCGGAAGCCGCCCGCCTCACGCAGCACGGCGTCAATGGTGGCGGCGTCGGCGGCCTGCTCATTCAGCAAGCGCCAGCCCTCGGCGTAAAACGGCCGTGCCACGCGATTGACGATGAAGCCCGGCGTGGAACTGGCATGCACCGGGTTCTTGCCCCATGCGGCTGCGGTGCCGAACACGGTATCGGCCACCGCTGCATCGGTGGCCAGCCCGCTGATCACTTCCACCAGTGCCATCAGCGGCACCGGATTAAAGAAGTGCATACCCACCAGCCGTTGCGGCAGCCGTAACGGCGCACCGATCGCCGTGACGGAAATCGACGAAGTATTGGTGGCGAGGATGCAGCGCTCGCTGACGATATCTTCTAATTGGGCGAACAGGGCCCGCTTGACGTCAAGGTTCTCGACGATCGCCTCCACTACCAGCTCGGCGTCGGCCAGTTCGGCCAGCGTGGCGGCGGGCTGCAACCGCGCCGTGGCGGCGGCGGCAGCGGCGGCGCTCATGCGGCCCTTGTCGGCCAGCTTCTGGAACACCGCGCCGATATCGGCCAGCGCCTTGCCAACGGCTTCTGGCCGGCTGTCGTAGACCTTGACCGCATGACCGGCGGCGGCGGCCACCTGCGCGATGCCCGCGCCCATGGCGCCGCTGCCGACCACGCCAATCACGCTGCTGCTATGCAGGGCGGCCATCGCTTATTTCCCCTTGAATTCGGGCGCGCGCTTGCCCATGAAGGCGGCCACGCCTTCGCGATAATCTTCGCTGGCACCGAGCTCGCTCATCATGCCGCATTCCAGCTTGAGCTGCTGCTGCAGCGTTTTGGTGGCGCTGGCGTAGATGGCCTGTTTGGTGAAGGCGATGCCCTTGGTTGGCGCCATCGAAAAGTGATGCGCCAGCAGCTGGGTTTCATGTGTCAGTTCAGCGTCATCGACGCACTTCCAGATCAGGCCCCACTGCTCGGCTTTTTCGGCGCTGAGTTTTTCGCCCAGCATGGCCAGCCCCATGGCGCGCGCGGTGCCGACCAGACGTGGCAGAAAGTGGGTGCCGCCGGTGTCGGGGATCAGGCCCAGTTTGCTGAACGATTCGATGAAACTGGCCGAGCGCGCCGCCAGCACGATGTCGCAGGCCAGCGCCAGATTGGCGCCGGCGCCAGCGGCTACGCCATTGACGGCGCAGATCACCGGCATTGGCAGGTTACGCAGCGCCAGCACCAGTGGTGCGTAGTTTTTTTCGACCGAGTCGCCCAGATCGACGGCGCGCGCGCCCGGTTCGACGCTGCGGTCGGACAGGTCCTGCCCGGCGCAGAAACCGCGGCCAGCGCCAGTCAGCACCAGCACCCGTGCGCTCTTGTCAGTCTGCACGCGGTGCAGCGCGTGGCGCACCTCTTCGTGCATGGACTGGGTGAAGCTATTCAGCTTGTCCGGACGGTTCAGCGTCAATTGGGCAATGCCGTCTTTGATCTCGAAAAGAATGGATGCGTAGTTCATGGCGTCTCGCAGTCAGGGTGGGGATGGCGTAGCGAAGAAGATTTATTCGGCCTGGTCGAAGTCGATCACGACCTTGTCGGTCACCGGGAAGCTCTGGCAACTGAGGATGAAGCCACGGGCGATTTCGTAGTCTTCCAGCGCGTAGTTGACGTCCATGTCGACCTTACCGTCGATGACCTTGCAGCGGCAGGTCGAGCACACCCCGCCCTTGCAGGAATAGCGCATGTCGATGCCGGCCCGCAGGCCGGCGTCCAGCAGCGATTCCTGGTCCTGCTCCATGGTAAAGCTGGTGTGGTTGCCGTCCATGATGACGGTGACTTCGGTGGCGTGGCGCGCCGCTGCCGGGTCCACGGCTCGCGGCTGGTGCTGGTGTTTCGGGATGCTGGCGGCAAACAGCTCGACCTTGATCTGCGCCTTCGGCAGGCCGGCTTCCTGTAAGGCCGCCGAAACGCCATGCATCATGTCTTCCGGCCCGCAGATGAAGGCTACGTCGACGTCGTCGATGTTGATCCAGTGCTGCAGGAACTGCGCGCATTTGTCCTTGGTGATGCGGCCGTTGAACAGGTCGATATCCTGCTGCTCGCGGCTCATCACGTAGGCCAGATTCAGGCGCTGCATGAACTCGTCCTTCAAGTCGGTCAGCTCTTCCTTGAAGATCACCGACGACGAGGCGCGGTTGCCGTAGAACAGGCTGAAGCTGCTGTGTGGCTCGGCCAGCAGCGTAGTCTTGATGATGGACAGGATGGGCGTGATGCCGCTGCCAGCGGCAAAGGCCAGATAGTGCTTGCGGTTTGCAGCGTCCAGTGGCACGTTGAAGTGGCCCATCGGCGGCATCACGTCGATCAGCGTGCCGGGCTGGATGGTTTCGTTGGCCCAGCTGGAGAACAGGCCGCCGGGCGTGCGCTTGATCGCAACCCGCAAGGCGCCGTCCTGCACGGCGGAGCAGATCGAGTATGAGCGGCGTACGTCTTCGTCGTTGATGCGGGCGCGCAGTGTCAGGTGCTGGCCCTGCTGAAAGCGGAAGCTGTCCTGCAGTTCCGGCGGCACGGCGAAGGTGACGGCGATGGTGTCGCGGGTTTCGTTGCGCACCTGCGCGACGGACAGCGGATAGAATTTGCTCATGGTGTGGTCACTTTTTAGTGGCACTTGAAGTAGTCGAAGGGTTCGCGGCAGGCCAGGCATTTATAGAGGGCCTTGCAGGGCGTGGAGCCGAACTGGCTGACTACTTCAGTGTGGGTCGAACCGCAGTTCGGGCAGGCGATCAACAGCGCAGGCTGGGCCTGGCGCGATACCGGCGAGCGCAGGCGGCTGGTGTCGATCACCTGCTGCGCCGGTGGTGCGATGCCGTAGCCACGTAGTTTGGCCTTGCCGGCAGCGCTCATCCAGTCGGTGGTCCAGGCCGGGGACAGCTGGTTGATCAGGCGGACGTTGGCGATGCCGTGGCCGTGCAGGGCTGTGGTGATGGCGTCGGCGATCACTTGCATGGCGGGGCAGCCGGAATAGGTCGGCGTGATGGTGACGCTGCACACGCCGTCCGGCGCGACCTGCACGTCACGGACGATGCCGAGGTCGACGATGGAGATGACCGGGATTTCGGGGTCGGCGACGTCGTTCAGCCAGGTCCAGATTTGCTGGAGCTGGTGTTCTGGCGTGGTATGGGTTCCCGCCTGCGCGGGAACGACGGTGCCGACGGTGTTGGCGACGCTGGCGGGGGGGATCGCGGGGCTCATGGCGGTGCGGTGCCGGCTTACCACTGGGCGTTGGGGTAGGCGCGCTGCAGGAACTGCATCTCGGCCAGAATGTAGCCCAGATGCTCGCTGTGCGTGCCCTGCTTGCCGCCGCGTTGCATCCAGGCGTCAGCGGGCGGCATGGTCAGCGTGGCTTCGGCAAAAATCTCGGCCACATGGGACAGCCATTGGGTACGCAATTCGTCGGCGGCCGGGGCCACGCCCTGCGCTACCATCGCCGCGTCAACTGCGTCGTAGTTGAACACTTCGCCGCTGTACATCCACAACTCATCGGCCGCTGCCTGCGTCTTGGTGTGGCTGATGGCAGTACCGTCACCCATGCGCACGATCAGGTCGCCGCTGCGGCGCAGATGGTAGGTCACTTCCTTCAGCGCCTTCTCGGCGATGGCGGCGATGCGCGGATCGCTGGAGCGGGTCAGGCCGGCGATCAGGAAGTAGTGCCAGGTATCGAAGAAGAACTGACGCATCATGGTGTCGGCGTAGTTGCCGTTTGGCTGTTCCAGCAGCAGGCAGTTCTTGAAATCGTGCGCGTCGCGGTGGTAGGCCAGCTTGTCCTCGTCGCGGCCGCGCCCTTCCAGCTCGGCGGCGTACTCGTACCACAGGCGGGTCTGGCCCAGCAGGTCGAGCGCGACATTGGTCAGCGCCATGTCCTCTTCCAGCGCGGGCCCTTTGCCGCACCATTGCGACAGCTGCTGGCTCAGGATCAGAGCGTTGTCGCCCAGCCGCAGCAGATAATTGACCTTATCGTCCATAATCTTATCCACGATCCGCTCCGCTTACAGGTTCTTGACTTCTTCCGGCATCGGGAAGAAGGTTGGGTGGCGATAGACCTTGCTGTTCGACGGCTCGAACAGCGCGCCCTTGTCGGACGGGCTGCTGGCGACGATATCGGCAGCGCGCACTACCCAGATACTGACGCCCTCATTGCGGCGCGTGTAGACATCGCGCGCGTTGTTGATCGCCATTTCGGCGTCCGGCGCATGCAGGCTGCCCACATGCTTGTGCGCCAGCCCGTGCTGGCTGCGGATGAATACTTCCCACAGTGGCCATTCTTTGCTCATGCTGGTCTCCCCTTATGCCGCTTTGGCGGCAGTTTTTTTATCGGCATAGGCGACCAGCGCCTCGCGGAACCACTCGCCGTCCTCGTAAGCCTTGACGCGGGTGCGCAAGCGCTCGCGGTTGCACGGGCCATTGCCCTTCAGGACATTGTGGAATTCGGACCAGTCGATGGCGCCGAACTCGTAATGCCCGGTCGCGGCATTCCATTTCAGGTCAGGGTCGGGAACGGTCAAGCCCAGATACTCGGCCTGTGGCACGGTCTGATCCACCATGCGCTGGCGCAGTTCATCATTCGAGAACAGCTTGATACGCCACTGCGCCGATTGCGCGCTGTTGACCGACTCGGCATCCGACGGCCCGAACATCATCAGCGACGGCCACCACCAGCGGTTCAGCGCATCCTGCGCCATTGCCTTCTGCTCCGGCGTGCCTTGGGCCAGCGACAGCATGATGTCGTAGCCCTGCCGCGCGTGGAATGACTCTTCCTTGCAGACCCGGATCATGGCGCGCGCATACGGGCCGTACGAGCAGCGGCACAGCGGGATCTGGTTGATGATGGCCGAGCCATCCACCAGCCAGCCGATCGCGCCCATATCGGCCCATGACAGCGTCGGGTAATTGAAGATGCTCGAATACTTGGCTTTGCCGCTGTGCAGCGCGGCCAGCAGCTCATCGCGCGACACGCCCAACGTTTCGGCCGCGCTGTACAAATACAGGCCGTGGCCAGCCTCGTCCTGGATCTTGGCCAGCAGGATGGACTTGCGCTTCAGCGTGGGCGCGCGCGTCACCCAGTTGCCCTCAGGCAGCTGGCCGACGATCTCGGAATGGGCGTGCTGCGAAATCTGCCGGATCAACGTCTTGCGGTAGGCCTCCGGCATCCAGTCCTTGGCCTCGATCTTCACGCCGGCGTCGATGCGGGCCTGAAAATCGCGTTCTTCGGCGCTCATGTCGTCCTGTGTACGGACGTTCTTGAGGCCGGTCTCCACCATTTGTGCATACATGTTTTGTCTCCTGAGGCAAGGGCCCGAAGTGCGGTCGATCTATATTACGATACAAAAATTGCTTTGACTACGTATTTTTTGACTCATATCAAAAATTAGTATCTCGTAAGAAAGAACGTGAAATGATGCTGCGGACGGGACAACTTGATAATATGGCGGCTTCAGCCTTGTACAAATGAAAAATATGAATGGCAGTGAATGGATAGCCCAGTTTCTCGCGAACGACCCGCCGCGCTCGAAATCGCTGGTCGTGACGATCTTTGGCGACGCCATCGTGCCGCATGGCGGAACCGTCTGGCTGGGCAGCCTGATCGAGTTGCTGGAACCGTTCGGCGTCAATGACCGGCTGCTACGCACGTCCGTGTTCCGGCTGGCACAGGAAGGCTGGCTGGGATCGCAGCGCGACGGCCGCCGCAGCTCGTATTCGATCACCCCGGGCGCGATGGCGCGCTTTGTGCACGCCTACCGCCGCATCTACGCGCCGCTGAATGTGCACTGGGATGGCAGCTGGACGCTGATCATCAACCCCGGTGCCATCGATGCCGTCGAACGCGGCGCGCTGCGTAAGGAACTGCTATGGGAAGGCTATGCGCTGCTGGCGCCGGGCGTGTTCGGCCATCCGGCCGCGAATCGCGTGGTGCTGCAGGAAATGCTGGTGCGGCAGAAGGTCGAGGGCAAACTACTGGTGCTGCAGGCCAGTTCGGACCAACAGGTCAGCGGCCAACCGCTGCAGGCGCTGGTCAGCGAAGGCTGGGACCTGCGCAGCGTGGCCGATGGTTACCGCCAGTTCATCGCCCGCTTCGAGCCGTTACTGGCGCTGCTGCAGGACGGTCCCGCAATCAGCGCCCAGCAGGCGTTCATGATGCGCAGCCTGCTGATCCACGCTTATCGCCGGGTCCAGCTGCATGATCCGCAACTGCCGGTCGAGCTGCTGCCGGAGCCATGGCCGGGCGCGCAGGCCTACCAGCTGGCGCGCGATATCTACCGGCTGGTGTTCGACGCCGCCGAACAGCACATCCTGGCGGCACTGCGCAGCGCCGATCCGGCCACGCCGGAGGTTGAAGCCGCGTTCTACCAGCGCTTCGGCGGCCTGCACTAAATCGGCATCGACAGTGGCCCGCTCCCATCGCGGGTAAAATACGCTGTTCTCTGTCGCACATTGCAGGGCTGTATCACAGCATCAGGCAAGCCATACACTGGTATCAACGGACCACTCCAGGCCTCTCCGCCGGCGTCCTTTTCATAGGGCGCGCTTCTAATCTGGTCACAAACTTGGAGCAAAAATGAATCTCGCAAACATGAAAATTGGGTCCCGGCTTGGTGCCGGTTTTGGACTGGTTTTGCTGTTGATGGTAGCGCTGATCGGGTTCGCTCTGTCACACCTGACTAGCATTAATGCACTGAGTAGCAAGACGATCGACGAGGACTGGGTGCGGGCCGAAGCGGCCAACACGGTCAACGCCACCGTACGCGCCAATGCGCGCCGCACGATGGAATTGTTCATCGCACCGGATCAGGCCTATGCGGACCGGGTCAACACCTTCATCGAGGCCAACAAGAAAGTCATCAGCGATGCGCTGGCCGTACTGGAACGCCTGGAAACCCAGCCGGAAGGCAAAGCCACGCTGGCCCGCATTACCACCCAGCGCAAGCAATTCGTGGGGTCATTTTCCAAAGTGGCCAAGCTGCTGGCGGCCGATCAGCGCGAGCAGGCCGTGACCATGATGATCGCGGAAACGCTGCCGGCGCTCGATGCGTTGCAAGACAGCGTCAAGCAACTGATGGATCAGCAAAAAGCTACGGTGCAGGCCAGCGGCGCCGACATCAAGCAGAGCATCGTCTCGACCCGCAACCTGATGCTGGGTCTGGGTATCGCCGCCGTACTGATCGGCCTGACATTCGCGTGGTACATCACTCGCTCGATCACCGGCCCCGTTCATGTGGCGGTGGTGGCCGCGCAGACGGTCGCGGCGGGCGACCTGAGCGGCCGCATCGAGGTCAGCTCGAGCGATGAAATCGGCCAGTTGCTGCAGGCGCTGAAGGACATGAATGAGAGCCTGGTCAGCATCGTGGTACCGGTGCGGGCTGGCACCGACGCCATTGCCCGGGCCTCGAGCGAGATCGCGGCCGGCAATCTGGACTTATCGTCGCGCACTGAAGAACAGGCCAGCTCACTGGAACAAACGGCAGCCTCGATGGAAGAGCTGACGTCTACCGTCAAGCAGAACGCGGCCAGCGCACAGCAGGCCAATCAGCTGGTGCTGTCGGCGTCCGAAGTGGCGCAGCGTGGCGGTGCGGTGGTGGCGCAGGTGGTCGGCACCATGAGTTCCATTAACGCCTCGTCGCAGAAAATTGTCGACATCATCGGCGTGATCGACAGCATCGCCTTCCAGACCAATATCCTGGCGCTGAATGCGGCCGTGGAAGCGGCGCGCGCCGGTGAGCAGGGACGCGGCTTTGCCGTAGTGGCGACCGAGGTGCGCAATCTGGCGCAGCGCTCGGCGGCAGCGGCCAAGGAAATCAAGACCCTGATCGATGACTCGGTGGAAAAGGTCGGCGCCGGGGCCAGGCTGGTCGATGAAGCAGGCGCGACGATGGAACAAATCGTCAGCAGCGTCGAGCGCGTGACGGGCATCATGTCGGAAATCACCGCCGCCAGCCAGGAACAATCGACGGGCATCGCCCAGGTCAATCAGGCCATCAGCCAGATGGATGAGGTGACGCAGCAGAACGCGGCGCTGGTCGAGGAAGCGGCGGCGGCCGCCACGCGGCTGTCGGAAGAAGCGGCCAGCCTGTCACAGGCCGTCAGCCTGTTCAATTTCGGCAAGATGCCGCCGGCGCGCCGTGTCACCGTGAAC
>JBGSBQ010000007.1:0-20979 GCA_041730475.1 Sphingomonadaceae bacterium | reverse complement strand
GTAAAAAAGAACGCCAGCAAGCGTCTGGCCGCAATCACCAAGTTGGCGTTCGACGTCATTCCTCAAGATCCCACGCGGCCGGAGTACCGCCAGGGCGGCACCCTTGGCGACGAACACAAGCATTGGTTCCGGGCAAATTTTTTTCAGCAGTATCGGCTGTCCTTCCGCTACCACGGGCCCAGCAAAGTGATCGTCTTCGCTTGGGTCAATGACGAGGACAGCAAGCGCGCCTGCGCGAATAGTGACGACGCCTACCGGGTGTATCGAAAAATGCTGGCGAGCGGTCATCCGCCGGATGACTGGAACGAGTTGCTAGCCGAGGCGCGGGACGAGGGCCAGCGTTTGCTTGAATTGTCTTACGATTCCCATGGATTAATGACGGTGACACTGGCCGCTTCGTAGGGCGCTGTATCGCGCGATGCGACGATAAACCTTCGCGAGGCCGCAATCGCGGCAATGTGGCCATCGGGTGTAGGAAATCCGCGCCCGGCGACTTTGGTGGTTATGGCCAACTCGGCATAGTGCCGTGCCGCATCGGTGTCGAATGGCAGCATCCGGTCCCTGAAAAGTCTCATGAGGCCGTCAAGGGCTTGCGCCAACATGTCCTTGCGCTTGCCGGTCGGAAGTGCCCGGATGCCAAACAGCAGCTCGGCAAGCGTCACACTAGACAGATACAGCGTTTCCGCCGCTTGATCGTTCAGCCAAGTCCGTACAGCGGGGTGCGGCACGGGCTTCATCGCTTCGGAAACGACGTTTGTATCGAGAACGATCATTCAAGCCCCATTGGCTCGGCCGGCGTCTTGTCCCTCACATCGGCGAAGACCTTGACATCCTCGTTCGTGAGGCCGATCTCGCGCCCCAATGCCGCAAGGGCATCCCCCAAACGAACCCGTGTCTCCGGCTTCACCGCATTGGATAGAATCGCGCGGACTTCGGCCTCCGTGCTATGCCCATGTTGAGCGGCCCGCAGGCGCAATGCGCGGTGCACCTCGTCTGGTAGATTGCGTACAGTCAGCATTGCCATAGCATCACCTCGTGAAAATGCCTGCGATGCATTCATAATATGATACTGACTTCATGCCCGCAAGGCGGTGATCGAGGCGGTGATCGAGATTTGTGAAAGGCTGTTAGCGATGATCTGCGACGCTGCGGCTAGGGGCACTGGAAATAGACCGGAGCCAGGGACTACGAACCCCAGGAACGACAACGCCCACTGGCATGAGTGGGCGTTGCGTGAGGTATGTTCTTGGTGGCCCGGGGCGGAATCGAACCACCGACACAAGGATTTTCAATCCTCTGCTCTACCAACTGAGCTACCAGGCCAAGGGCCCGAATTATAGCAGCAGGCATGGCCAGGATGCTAGTCCCGCGCTGCATGTTTCAGTGGGGAAATCCCGTGCAGTCTGGTTTGCTCAGGACAATGACAAACTCACAGTTCGCAAGTGACTCACAAATGCTTGAGGGAAATTGGCGGTAGAATGGCCGCTCACCCTGCATGAGACCCCCCGGAGTCGGCTTGTTTCCCCTGTTTTCTACCCCGCACCGCAGGCTGGCGCTGCTGCTGGCCTGGCCGCTGGCCGCCGCCGCCGGCTGCTCGCGCCCGATTGTGGTGCCGGTGGCGCCGACCGGCTATTCGGTCATCGTGCAGGGCGACCGGGTGTCCGGCGCGTTTCCCGATGCGTTGCGCGAACTGGGTGCCCGCATGGGCTGCAGCTTTGAATTCCCGGTACGGCCGCGGGCCCGGCTGTCGTATATGTTCCTTGAATCGGGCGAAGCCGACTTGCTGCTGCCGGCCTCGCGCAGCGCCGCGCGCGACCAGGTGGCCGATTACGTGCCGATGATGAAACTGAAGATGGCGCTGATCAGCATCCGGCAGCGCCAGGTGCAGGCGGCCAGCGTCAGCGACCTGCTGGCCCAGCCGCAGTTGCGCGGCGCCGCCGTGCGCAGCTATGTGTTCGGCGATGAATACAATGCCATGATGGCCCAGTTGGAGGCCCAGCACCGCATGTCCTACACGGCGGCGCCGGTCATGGTGGCGCGCATGATGCGGGCCGGGCGGGCTGACTTTACCGTGGTGGCGCCGGCGATCTTCCTGTCTGCCCTGAGCGAAGACCCGGGCATGGAGCATTTTGCCGACGCCGTGACAATCACGCCACTGGCCGGCCTGCCGCCGGCCGACAGTGGCGTCTACTTGTCGCGCCGCACGCTGAATGCGCAGGACCGCGCCGTGCTGCTGCAACTGCTGCACCAGGCGGCCCGCGGTCCGCTGTGGAAGTGGTACCAGCACTACTATCCACCGTCGATGTCGGCCTATGCCGTGCGCCCGCATTAGCCACCAATGGACAAGGCCGGCGCCGCCCCGCTATAGTGGGCGCTGTTCCTTGTCGTGGATGCCCGCCATGCGTCGTTTGCTGTGCCTGCTCCTGCTGCCGCTGTTGCCGTTTGCCGCCCGGGCCGGCACCGCCCTGACCGCCACCCAGCCCAGTGCGCCCAGTGCACCTTTGCCGCTGCGGGTCTGCATCTTCGACCATCCGTTTCCGCCGTTGACTTATCCTGATGGCAGTGGCCAGGTGCAGGAATTGATGCGGCGTGGCGCGCGCGGCTTGCCGCTGGCGCTGAGCAGCGCCGTCATGCCGCGCAATGAATGTATCGCCCGCCTGCGCGATGGCGAGCTGGACGCGATGCTGGCCGCCTTCCTGCCGGAGCGGCTCAACTTCAGCGCCTTCCCCATGCAGGGTGACGGTCCCGACCGCAGCGCCGCGCTGGCCGAGCTGGCGATCATGGTCTTCAAGCCGCATGACAGTCCGCTGGGCTGGAATGGCCAGCAATTCCTCGATTTGGGGCGCCAGCCGGTGGGCACCGAGCCGGGCTTTTTGCATGTGCTGAAACTGCGCCAGCTGGGCGTCGTCGTTGACGAGAGTGGCAGTTCGGTCGAACACAATATGGCCAAGCTGGTGCAGCACAAAGTGGCGGCCGTGCTGGCCCAGCAGGGCGAGGGCGCACTGGTGGTGCGGACCAGCTACCGGGGCCAGATCGAGATGCTGGCGCAACCGTTCCTGGTCACGCCGATGTATTTGGCGTTCAACAAGGGTTATTACCAGCAGCACCGTGCCGTGCTCGACAGCTATTGGGCCGCGCTGCGCCAGCAACGCCAGAGTCCCGCCTTCCAGCAATACCTGCGGGCCCACCCCTGACGCAGGGCCGTGGCCGAATGCCGTGCAGTTAAGGCGCAGGTCGGCTGGCAAACCCCACCGGCGGAAAGCTGGGGTCAGACCCGGCGGGTCTGACCCCAGGTCTTGTTCTGGGGTGCAAGCGCACGCTGCGGCACTTTGGCTGACCCCAGGTTTGGTTTTGGGGTGCAAGCGCACGCTACGGCGCTTTGGTAAAACGGCATTCGGCCGTGGCCGGTTTTCCCCAGATGGCGATGAACTTGGTATCATGCTCGGCTACCGGTCACGAGCCGGTATCTTTCTTATAACGTCGGAGATCATTCGAATGACTTTACGTCTGCTGTTGCTGGGCACCGCTATGGCGGCCTCCAGTGCCCTGGCCGCGCCGCGCGGCCTTACCGTGGAAGACCTGGCCAGCATGGAGCGCGTCTCCAGCCCGGTATTGTCGCCAGACGCCAGCCGCGTCGTCTATCAGGTCCGTACGACCAACCTGGACAAGAACCGTGGGAATACCCAGCTGTGGCTGCTGGATCTGCGCCATCCGAAGGCTGCGCCGCAACGCCTGACGCAGGCCGATGCCAGCAGCACCGATCCGGAATGGTCGCCGAGCGGCGATGCGGTGTACTTCCTGTCGGCCCGCTCCGGTTCGTCGCAAGTGTGGCGCTTGCCACTGACGGGCGGCGAAGCGGCCCGGGTTACCGATCTGCCGGTCGATGTGGAAAACTTCCGCCTGTCGCCGCAAGGCGACCGTCTGGCGCTGAGTCTGGCCGTGTTCCGCGATTGCGCCGACCTGGCCTGCAGCAAGGCGCGGCTCGACGCGCAAGGCAAGGTCAAGGCCAGCGGCAAAGTGTATGACAAACTGTTCGTGCGCCATTGGGATACCTGGGCCGATGGCCGCACCAATGTGCTGTACTCGGCACCGTTGGACGCCAGCGGCAAGGTCAGCGCGGCCCCGGTTAGCCTGAGTGGCACGCTGGATGGCGACGTGCCGTCCAAGCCCTTCGGCGACCACGACGAATACCACTTCAGCCCGGATGGCAAGACGGTGGCGTTCTCGGTCCGTATCGCCGGCAAGACCGAAGCCTGGTCGACCAATTTTGATGTCTACACCGTGCCGGCCAGTGGCGGCACGCCGGTCAACCTGAGCGCCGACAATCCGGCCTGGGACACCAAGGCCACCTATTCTCCCGACGGCCGCACGCTGGCCTGGCTGGCGATGGACAAGCCGGGCTTTGAAGCCGACCGCTTCCACGTGGTGCTGATGGACGTTGCCAGCGGCAAGAAACGCACGCTGGCCGAACAGTGGGACCGCTCGGTCGCGGACTTCCGTTGGAGCCCGGATGGCAAGACGCTGCTGGTGGGCGCCGATGATGTCGGCCAGCACCGCCTGTTCGCGCTGGACGTGGCCAGCGGCAAGGTCACTGCGCTGACCGGCAAAGGCCATGTTGACGCCTTTGACGTGGCGCGCGACACGGTGGTGACGGCGCAAGCCTCGCTGACCTCGGGCGCCCAGCTGTATCAGTTCAAGCTGGGCAGCACGGCCGACAAGGCCACCCAGCTGACCCATGTGAACCAAGCCGCGCTGGCCGATGTCCGGTTCGGTGAGTACGAGCAGTTTTCGTTCACCGGCGCCAACGGCGACACCGTGTATGGTCACGTGATGAAGCCATGGAATGCGACGCCGGGCGGCAAATACCCGGTGGCCTTCCTGGTGCACGGCGGCCCGCAGGGCAGCTTCGGCAACTCGTGGAGCTATCGCTGGAATCCGCAAGTGTATGCGGGCGCCGGCTATGCCACCGTGTTCATCGACTTCCATGGTTCGACTGGCTATGGCCAGAAATTTACCGATTCGATCAGCGGTGACTGGGGCGGCAAGCCGCTGCAGGACTTGAAGCTGGGCCTGGAAGCGGCCAGCAAGAAATTCCCGTGGCTGGACCGCGAACGTAGCTGTGCACTGGGCGCGTCCTACGGTGGCTACATGATGAACTGGATCGCCGGTAACTGGTCCGATGGCTTCAAGTGCATCGTCAACCACGATGGCGTGTTCGATACCCGCGGCATGGCGTATTCGACCGAAGAAATCTGGTTCACCGAATGGGAAAACGGCGGCAGCTACTACAACGTGCCGGAACAGCACGAGAAGTTCAATCCGGTACACCATGTGAAGAACTGGAAAACGCCGATGCTGGTGGTGCAGGGTGACCTCGACTTCCGCATCCCGACCGCACAAGGGCTGGGCACCTTCACCGCGCTGCAGCGCCAGGGCGTGCCGAGCAAGTTCCTGTTCTTCCCGGATGAGAACCACTGGGTTCTGAAGCCGGCCAACTCCATCCTGTGGCACCACACGGTGCTGGACTGGCTGGACACCTACCTGAAAAAATAAGATCCGGGTTACCCCTGTCAACGCCCGCCACTCGTGCGGGCGTTTTTGCATTCCAAGGAACTGATGATGAGCTTTACCGTTTACACCCCGCGCAGCGCGCTGGCCGTGGCGCTGAGCGCGCTGCTGGCTGCCGCTGCCAGCCACGCCGCGCCGCCAGCCGCAACCCCAGCCCCAGCCCCAGTGCGCGCTGAGAATGCCTGGCTGAGCCAGGCCGACGCCAACGCTCGTTCAGCACGGGTTGCCAATGTCGCCTACACGCTGGACTTCACCCTGAGCGGCAAGGAAAGCTTCGCTGCTACCACCACGCTAACGTTCGACCTGTCCGACCCCAGCCAGCCGCTGACGCTGGACCTGGACCAGGCCAGCATCAGCAGCCTGAGCGTCAACGGCAAGCCGGTCACGCCGCAGTACAACCAGTGGTTCATCACGCTGGCGCCGCAGGATCTGGTGGCGGGCGCCAACACGGTCAGTGTCAGCTTCACGCGCCTGCACGCCACCAATGGCGAAGGCTTGCACCGCATGGTGGATCCGGTCGATGGCCGGGTCTACATGTATTCGCACTTCGAGCCAGCCGGGGCCCACAAGATGTTTGCCCTGTTCGACCAGCCCGACCTGAAAGCCACTTACCAGATCACCGTCAGCGCGCCGTCTGACTGGGTGGTGTCGTCGACCAACCGCGAAAGCGCGGTGCAGGAAATCGGCAGCAGCAAGCGCTGGACTTTCCCCCGCACCAAGAAGCTGAGCCCTTACAATTTTTCGCTGCACGCTGGCCCGTACAAGGTGTGGGAAGACCACAGCGGCCCTTACCCGCAGCGCCTGTTTGCGCGTCGTTCGGTGGCCGATCAGGTGGCGCCGCAGGAATGGTTCAAGACCACGCGCCAGGGTCTGGCGTTCTTCGAAAGCTATTTCGGTATTCCCTACCCGTTTGAGAAATACGACCAGTTGCTGGTGCCGGACTTCCTGTACGGCGCGATGGAAAACGCCGGCGCCATCACCTTTGCCGAGCGCAGCTTCCTGCACCGCGAGGAAATGACGGCGGCCCAGCGCGAAAGCCTGGCCAGCGTCATCATGCATGAGATGGCGCACCAGTGGTTTGGCGATCTGGTGACGATGCAGTGGTGGAATGGCCTGTGGCTGAACGAAAGCTTCGCGTCCTTCATGGGCACGCTGGCGATGGCCGAGGCCACCGAGTTCAAGCAGTCGTGGCAGACCTTCTATTCGGGCCGCAAGCAGGGCGCGTACGAGCAGGACCAGCACGTCACCACCCATGCGATCGAAACCCCGGTGCCATCGACGGCCAACGCCTTCGATAACATCGATGCCATCACGTACGCGAAAGGGGCGTCGACGCTGAAGCAGTTGCGCCACCTGCTGGGTGAGGAAGTGTTCCGTCAGGGCGTGCACAACTACCTGAGCAAGTATGCGTGGCAGAATGCGCGCCTCGACGATTTCATCGGCAGTCTGGGCCAGGCCGCGCACCGTGACCTCAGCGGCTGGACCCAGCAGTGGTTGTATCAGCCCGGCGTCAACACGCTGGAAGCGCGCTACAGCTGCGCTGGCGGCAAGGTCACGCAATTTGCGTTGCAGCAGACGGCGCCGTCAGCACAGTTGCCGACGCTGCGCGAACAGCGCGTGCAGGTGGCCCTGTTCGGTCAGACCGGCGGCCAGCTAGCCTTGCAGCAGAACCTGGCCGTGACCTACAAGGGCGCGCTGACCAAAGTGCCGCAACTGGTGGGTGCCGCCTGCCCGGATCTGGTGTATCCGAACTATCAGGATTGGGGCTACGTCAAGGTGCAGCTCGACAGCAAATCGTTCGCCACCGCGCAGAACAGCCTGGGGCAGGTCAGCGATCCCTTGCTGCGCGCGATGTTGTGGCAGAGCCTGTGGGACGGCGTGCGCGATGCGCGCCTGCCGCTGAATGCCTACTTGCAGACGGTGCTGGCCAACGCCGCGCAGGAACAGGATTACACCTTGCTGGGTGACCTGGCGAGCAAGATCCAGTCGGCGCGCGCCTATCTGGACCAGATGGGGCCGGCTGCCGCCCGCTACCGCACGCAGGTCGGCCGCGAGCTGGAACAGATGGCCTGGCAGGCCGCCCGCAGCAGCACCGACAGCAACTTCCAGCGCCGCTGGTTCGGCCTGTTTGTCGGTCTGGCCAGCAGCCGGGACGCACTCGACCAGCTGGCCGCCATCCTCGATGGCACCGTGGTGCTGCCGGGCCAGAATGTCGGCCAGGATTTGCGCTGGACCATCTTGACCCGGCTCAATCGCTACGACTATCCGGGCAGTGCCGACCGTCTGGCGGCCGAGCAGGCGCGCGATCCGTCGGACAGTGGCCAGATCGCTGCGGTGGGCGCCGGCGCCAGCCGGCCCGATGCCGCCAGCAAGGCGCAGTGGCTGGCCAGCATCGCTGACCTGCACACCAGCCTGCCGTTCTCGCGGGTACGCAAGGCGATGGAGCAGCTGTATCCGAGCGAGCAGGGCGCATTGAGCGAACTGAGCGCGGAAGAACGGCTGGCGCAATTACCCCGCATCGATGCGAGTGCCGGTCCGATCTTTATGCGCTCCTACGCCGCCCACCTGATCCCGGCCAGCTGCACACCGGCCAGCGTGCAGCGCTTGCAGACGGCTGTTGATCAATACACAAATTTGTCAAATGGCACGCGCCGCAACTTGCTGGTGACCCATCAGGAAGATGCCCGTTGTGTTGCTATTAAGAAAGCAATGACCGTATTTTAATTGCCGGCCCGTCGCGGGTTTCTTGCACGTCAAAAGCCAGCCCATCGAGCTGGCTTTTTTTTGGCCTAAAGCGGGACTAATGGGGGACTAATAGGGAACGTTTCCAAAAAAGCCATGGATTTCAAGTCGGCCAAATTACGGGGTGAAGGCGGCATTTTCGCTGAATTTGGTGACAATTTTGTTTTTTGACCACGATTCACAGTGAAATGATACAGATTTTCATGATTTTGATGAAATTTGTATAAGTGCAACGATTGTTCGAGCAGAAGCATAGTTTTATGACCGCGTGATGACCAGCGTTGTCATAGGGCGCGTCAAATTTAATTTGGTATTTATCAATAAAAATGAAACAAGCTATCGTAACATTTCCAAACAATCAATTGTTTCTATTGCTATATTCTGCGGTGCTTGTGTTAAAAAAATTAACAGACGGACAGCAGATCCGTTGACCGCCACAACGTCCACCACCATAAGGCAAGAGAAACAATGAACCGCACTTTCCGCACCCCATTGGCCCTGCGCGGGCTCAAGGTCGCCGCCACCGGTATCGCCGGCGCGCTGGCGCTGATTGCTTCGGCACCCGCCGCAGCGAACGTCATCACCTTTGACCATCTAGACAATCCACTGCAAGCGCTGGACGTGTTCACCGGCGGTGACCAGTTCAGCGAAGCGGGCTACACGATGACCGTCCTCGACAGCATTGCCAGTGCCGGTGGCGGCGCGTCCGGCATGATCGCTGACGGCCAGAACCAGTACACCTGCGACATCTCGCAATGCCCTAGCGGCAACGACACGCACTACTTCCTCGGCCTGAACGACGGTGGCCTGACCGTGGCGCGCAGCGACAGCAAGGCGTTCCAGCTGAAAGGCCTGGACTACTCGTTCATGGCACCGATTGGCGGCCTGCAAAACTTCAACTACGGCCAGCTGTCGCTGACCGCCACGCTGCAGGGCGGCGGCACCATCCACACCCAGTTTGACTTCCCGACCCAGGATCTGGATGGCTTGTACAACTTCGGCCCGGCAACGCTGGCCGCTGGCTTCCAGAACGCCACCGTGACCAGCCTGAACATCAGCGCCTGCCTGTTCGGCACCGATGGCGTGTGCTACAACCCGGCCGACAACCAGGCCCAGTTCGGCATTGACAACCTGAGCGTGAGCGCCGTGCCGGAGCCCGAGACCTACGCCATGCTGCTGGCCGGCTTGGCCGCGATGGGTGCGCTGTCGCGCCGTCGCACTCCCGCTGCTGCTCCGAACAACCTCGCCTGATCGTTAAGGAACTCCATGAAACTGCGTCCTATCACTTCCGCCGTCCTGGTGCTGCTGTCGGCCATGGCCGCCACGGCTGCCTATGCTGACAATGCCGAACGTCATTCCTACATCGTGCAACTGGTCGACAAACCGGTGGCGACCTACACCGGCCTGGTAGCCGGTCTGCCCGCCACCAAACCGGCTGCCGGCCAGCGCCTGAACATCGATGCGTCCGAGGTACAGAGCTACATCAGCTACCTCGACAGCAAAAAAACCTCGGTCCTGAACACCGTCAGCGCGGCCCAAATCACGCACGACTACCACGTCGTGTTCAACGGCTTTGCCGCCATGCTGACCGATGCTGAAGTGCGCGCGCTGAAGAAGAACAGCGGCGTCGCCACCATCACGGCGGACTCGATCCTGCAGATGGACACCAGCTACACCCCGAGCTTCCTCGGCCTCGACAAGGCCGGCGGCCTGTGGGAGCAACTGGGCGGCAAGGGTGCCGCCGGTGAAGACATCGTGCTGGGCATCGTCGACGGCGGTATCTGGCCGGAAAACCCAAGCTATGCCGACCGCGTGGATGCCAACGGCAATCCTTCGCACACCGGCAACACCGTGGTCTACGGTGCGCCGCCCGCCAGCTGGAAGGGCAGTTGCGACATCGGCGAAGGCTTTGGTGTGAACAACTGCAACAACAAGCTGATCGGCGCGCGCTTTTTCAAGGCACCGTCGCAGCAGCTGCACTGGACCGAATTCCTGTCGGCACGTGACTCGGTGGCCGGCGCCAGCGGCCATGGCGGCCACGGCAGCCACACCTCCAGCACCGCAGGCGGCAACAGCAATGTCACTGTGCTGACGGGTGGCGTCAATCTGGGCAAAGTGTCGGGTATTGCCCCGCGCGCCCGCATCGCCGCCTACAAGGTTTGCTGGACCGATGCCGGCACCGGCCAGAACGGCTGCGCCACCTCGAACAGCGTGGCCGCGATCGAACAGGCGGTCAAGGATGGTGTCAACGTGATCAACTTCTCGATCGGCCCGAGCGCCGGTGGTGGCTCGTTCAGCGAAGCAACCGAAGTCGCGTTCCTCGGTGCCGCCAGCGCCGGCGTGTTTGTCGCCGCCTCGGCCGGTAACTCGGGCCCGGGCGCCGCCACCCCGGCGCCGGTCTCGCACATCAGCCCGTGGCTGACCACGGTCGGCAACTCGACCCACAATCGCCTCTATCTGGCCGATGCCACCATGGGCAATGGCGTCAAGCTCAGCGGCGCTTCCAGCAACGCCAACACCCCCTCGGCAGCGCTGATCCTGGCGCGCGATGCGGGCCTGGCTGGCGTCGATCCGGCCGACCTGTCGCTGAACCGGTGTTTTGGTGGCCCCGATAGCGTCGCGCCGCTGCTTGACCCTGCCAAAGTGGCCGGCAAGATCCTGGTCTGCGACCGTGGTGGCAATGTACTGGTCAACAAGAGTGCCAACGCCAAGACTGCCGGCGCCGTTGGTGTGATTATCGCCAACGTCGAGGGCGGTGCTAGCACGATCCTGAATCAGGCCCATTCGGTCTCGACGGTGCATATCACCAAGGAAAATGGCACCACGCTGAAGTCTTACATTGCCGCCAACCCAGGCAGTGCGATGGCGACGCTGGGTGACCTGCGCGCCGTGTTCGATCCGACCGTGCTGGCGCCAGTCATGAACGGTTCGTCGTCGCGCGGCCCGAACGTAGCCAATGCCAACATCCTGAAACCGGACGTCACCGCCCCCGGTACCGACATCCTGGCTGCCGTCACCGCTGACCTGACCCAGGACCAGCGTAATGCCGTCGCCGCCGGTGGCACCGCGCCCGTCACCGACTGGGCGTTCTACACCGGAACCTCGATGGCATCGCCGCATGTCGCCGGTATCGCCGCGCTGCTGAAACAGCGCCACCCTGGCTGGTCGCCTGCGGCCATCAAGTCGGCCCTGATGACCACCGCCACCAATACCTACAACGATGGCTTGAACGGTGCCATGGCGTGGGACAAGTCGGCCCGCACTAGCGGCATGCTGCCATGGGGCCAGGGCGCTGGCCATGTGGCACCGAGCAGCGCGGCCGATCCTGGCCTGGTGTACGACGCCAGCGAGATCGACTACGCCCGCTTCCTGTGTGGCCTGAATGCCGGCGTGTACAGTGCATCCACCTGCGGCAAGATCGGTACCATCCAGCCGTACAATCTGAACCTGGCGTCGCTGACGGCATCGAGCGTGCTGGGCCAGTTGACGCTGACCCGCACCGTGACCAACGTGGGCAGCACCAAGGCGACCTACAACGCCGTCGCGACCTTGCCTGGTTATACCGTGGACGTGCAGCCTAGCTCGCTGGTGCTGGCCGCCGGCCAGTCGGCCAGCTTCAGTGTCAAGCTGACCCGTACCACGGCACCAATCGACACCTGGGTATATGGCAACCTGGTCTGGTCGGACGGCGTGCACACGGTGCGTAGCCCGCTGACCGCGCGCGCTTCCGCAGTGGCCGCGTTGGCGTCGGTGTACAGCGAAGTCGCGACCGGCAACAAGACCTTCACCATCGGCACCGGCTTTGCCGGTCCATTGTCCAACGTCAAGGCAGGTCTGGTGCCGGCGACGGTCGATACCCGCGTGGTGACGCAGGCAAATACCGCCGCCAACAACAACCTGCTGTGCTACAACGGTGGCGGTGCAGGGGTGAACGTGCACACGGTGAGCATTCCGGCCGGCACGCTGGCGGCGCGCTTCTCGCTGTTTGATGCGGACACTGCCGGCGGCGTCAATTCCGACCTCGACCTGGTGGTACTGCGTGACACCAGCATCGTCGGCAGCAGCGGCGGCAGCAGCTCCAACGAGCAAGTGCAGTTGCTGAATCCGGCCGCTGGCGACTACAAGGTGTGCGTGATCGGTTATGCACCGGCCGATGGTCAGGCCAGCTACAGCCTGTCGTCGTGGGTGCTGAATTCGGCATCGGCAGGCGGCAACTTCAAAGTGCTGATGCCAGCCTCGGCAACGATTGGCGGCACGGCGTCGGTGGCGATGAGCTGGTCCGGTCTGGCGACTGGCAAACGGCATCTGGGCGTGGTCAGCTATATGCTGAATGGTAGCCAGCAAGGCGCGACGATGGTGGAAGTGGACACCACCGATCCGCTGCCGCAGTTCCAGAACGCCCGCACGGGTAAAGTAGTGAATGCCGACTAAGCCAGTCGGTTGAGGCGATCCGGTGCGCTGCGGCGGACCGGGTGCGAAGAGCTGCGGGCAGGGTGCCGCAGCTCTTTTTTTTATGCCTGCTTAGCGGGCGTCCGGCAGTTGCCGGCCGGGACCGGGGTGCGCAAGGTGCAGCGCCCGGCGTTGCAGCTGGCGCCCGGATCCTGCACGGCGAGGCAGTTGGACAGCATGCCGGACTGCCTGTCTTCCAGCCGCCGCAGCGCTGCGTGGCGTTCGGCCAGCGCGCGTAGTGCGCTGCCGTCCTGCTGCTGGCTGGACCACGGCAGATAACGTTCCGGCCCGCCGCAGGCCTTGGCGCCGACGGCCAGCGTGTGGCATTGCTCGCTGCTGCTACAAGCCAGCGGGGCAGCCTGCGCTTCAATCTGGCGCAGCAAATCGGCGCTGCTGGCGGCCGGCGCTGCGCTGGGGGGCGTGCTGCAGGCCAGCAGGACTGCGGCGACGAGGGGGAGCAGTAGAGAGGATGGTTTCATGGTCTCATGATTGTCCAAATAGGACGGCGCTGCAAGCAGTTCCTGCCGTGCAGCGCGAATTTATCCCACGGGCGGCAAGTGCTTCATTCCGGCTCGCGGCGCCGGCTTTGCCGAGCCAGGCCGTCGGGGCCGAACAACACCAGTAGCTCGGCTGGCTGGGCGGCGTGCGGCGCGGCCGCCGGGTAACTGTAGCGCCAGACCTGATAGCCGCTGGCGAAACGGATCACCTCGGCCGGTCCCAGCGCGGCGCGCAGCTCGGGCTGGCTGCGGTAGCCTGCCGCCAGCCCGCCACCGGCAGCCTGGCTGGGCTGGTCCATATAGGTGTAGGACAGCAAGGTATCATCCGGCCAACTGGTATCCCATAGCGGCGCATAGTAGCTGCGGTCGAGCAATTGCTGGCAATCGCACCACGGCAGCGTGGCCGCCGTTTGCGTGCCGCCCGCATACAGCAGCGCAAACGGCAGGCTGGCGCGGCGGGTGCCATACGTCAGCGTGACAGCAAACAGCGGTCGTTCGGCGAACAACAGGTAGTTGCCATCGGCCGCAGTGCAGACCTGTTCCGGGTCTTGCAGCCAGTCGTCCAGCCAGCCAAACCAGGCGCTGTTATTCGATACCAGCCCGGCCGCCACGCCGGCCCGGCATTCCAGCCGCAGGTCGCCAAGGCGCCGGGTGCCAGGTGGCAGGCCCGGACTGCGCACCAGCGCGCGCCAGGTCAACGTGCCGCTGCGCCGGTTCGATAGCAGGGCGGCATCGTCGTCCCATGCGGCGCGATTGCGCTCCAGCGTGAAGCTGTGATCGGCGGCGATGGCGACTGGCTGCGATAAATGGTCGCCGGCCAGCCGCAAGCTGACGCCGTCCAGTGAGCGCGCGCTGCGCGGCAGCAGCTGGAAGCGCAGCGTGGCGGCCGGCGCCAGCGCGTGGTGGCGCTCGAAGCTATCCATGCCGGCCACCATGTTGCGATAGGATTTGTCGACCGGGTCGCGCACGGCGCGCAGCGTGACCACCGCCGGCTGCGTCAACGCCAGCGGCGTGCTCAGGGCCAGCAAGGCAAATGCGTGCAGCAGCGCAGGTAGCAGATGAGACATGAGATGACCGCCATGATTCATAGCGCATGCTACGCCGGCGCGACGTGCCGCGCCGCACGCTTGGCGGCCGGTGCGGTGCGCCGCCGGGCGTCTGTAGCGTATCTCGAACCAGCGCTAATGCGTCAGACCGGCCACTGGACGACATGGCTTGCCGCGCCGGCGGGTCGCGCTGTTTGGCTTTGTGGCGAGGCGGTGTATAGGTTCCCGCCTGCGCGGCAACGACGGTGTTTGGGGAGACGGGCGGCGATTTAGTGCGGCGCCGACGGTGGCGGGTTGTGCTGCGCGATCCAGTCGTGCAGCTCGCGTCCGAACACGCGCAGGCGCGCCGTCTCGACTTGACGCCTCTTGTAGGCGTCGTGGCTGGCCGGGCCGCTCAGGCTGCACGCATGGCTGGCCTTGTCCATCAGCTGGATTTCATATTCGAAGAAGAAGCCGACGTCGTATTCTTGTTCGTCGGTGGCAGCATCGGGGGGGACGTGGATCATCTTGCGGATCGTCACCTGCAGGCTGCTGAAGCCGGCCCCGCTGTGCGGGTTGTCGCAGCGCGTTTGCGGCTGGGCCTGCATCGCCAGTTCGGCGTCCATCTGCTCCAGCAAGGCGACCGGGTAGCTGTCGCTGTGTTCAAGCTGGGCCCGGTATTTGACGAAGATCTGTTTGGCCGCATCGAGGTCCAGCAGCGTGTTGCGGGTGCGCTGGGCGTCGACATTGGTGACCGACAGCAGGTGGGCGCGTTGCAGCGTGCGCAGCGCCAGCAGGCATTCGAAGCGGGTGTTGAAGATCAGCCGTACACCCAGGTGATCGAAGATATCGGCCGCCAGATAGGCCGCTTTTTGCAGCAGTTTCAACAGGATGCTGTTGCGGCCCTTGTTGTCCTTGCGGTCGAAATGCAGCAATGGCAAACAGGTCTCGCCATCGGTCAGGAAGTAGTGCTCACCGTCCTGCCGTATCACTTCTTCGAGGCTGGCGAACACTTGCTGGCGGATGGCCTGGAAGTGGCGCAGCTTGAGATTGTTGTCGATGTAAAAAATCCCGTGCATCACCTTCAGCACCGCGCACGACCAGCGCCGGCGCAGGTCGAAGGTATTGCCGCGCAGCGAAGCGTACACCAGCAATTGCAGCGGATCGGCCGGATCGGTCACGTCACGCGGTATCAGGCGCGCCTGCTCCGGCGTCAAGAAGGTGCAACAGATGAAATCGACGGCTTCACGGTGCGCGCGCCGTATCACCGCTGGCGCGGCCGGCTGGTCAAGGTCGAAGCCGTATTCGCGCACGAACTGGCGCGCATCGTCGAGATTGCGCAACGCCAGTGCGTCCAGATCGATGGCGGACACGCCGCTGGCGATCGCGTTCAGATAGGTCCAGTTCAGCGAAAACTTGCCCGCGCCTTTCAGCGAGGCGTGCAGTTCAGTCATGGCAGGAGCCTGTGCAGTGCTGGTCGGACCAGTATCGCAGCCGGCTCAGGCGTGGTCAATGACTATCGATTTTGCAGTGCACTCAAGGCGCTGCTGTCACCAGCGGCAATTCGATATAGCTGTCGTGGTAAATCCGCTGCGTGGCCTTCTGGTAATCGCCCGGCTGGGCGAAGAAAATATTCGGCACAAAGGTCTGCGGATTGCGGTCGTACAGGGGGAACCAGCTCGATTGCACCTGCACCATGATGCGGTGGCCGGGCAGGAACACATGGTTGGCGGTGGGCAGCGCAAAGTGGTACGCCAGCGGCTGGTTGGGCGCCAGCGCGCTGGCCTGACCAAGGTTGTTGCGGTAGCGGCCGCGGAAAATATCGGCCGCAATCATCAGCTGGTAGCCGCCCATATCGGGCTGGGCCGCAACCTGATCCGGGTAGACGTCGATCAGCTTGACGACCCAGTCAGCATCGCTGCCGCTGGTCGACGCCAGCAGGTGGGCGATGGCTTCGCCACTGATCTTGACGGGCGCCGTCAGCACCTCTGAACTGTAGGCCAGCACGTCGGTCCGGCCGGAGGCTTCGCGCTGGTCATCGGTCAGCCAGCGTGGCCAGGTCTGGCCTTTGTTCTCGTCGTAGCAGCACTGCGGGATCGGACGGGCACGGTAGGGCACCGGCTTGGCCGGATCAGCGATGTATTCGTCGTAGCTGGCGCCACGGCGCGCCGCCAGCGCTGCCGTCGGCAGCGGCGCCAGCACGGCTTTTTGCTGCGGTGCAAGACGCAAGGCGGTGGGCTGGATGCGGCAGCCGCTGGCGCAGCCTTGCGGCCAGCCCGGCAGGGCACGCCATTTGTTGCTGCCCGTTTCAAACGCATACACGGGCGCGGCCGGCAGCGGCTGGGCGGCGCCGTCGTCTTTCAGGTAGTGGTCCAGATACGGGCGCAAGATCTCCTGACGGAAGTGCAGGCCGGTGTCGCTGCCCAGACGCAGCGCCCCGAGCTGGTTCTCATCATGGATGGCGCCGCCATGCACCCAGGGGCCGATCACCAGCCGCACCTTGCCATCACTGTCCTGCGGCTTGATCGCCTTGTAGACGGCGATGGCGCCATAGATATCTTCGGCGTCGTACAGGCTGTGCACCAGCAGCGTCGGCACCGTGACGGGCTGGCGCGCCAGGATCTGGTCCATGGCCTGACCGCGCCAGAATTCGTCATAGGCGGGATGGGCCACCAGCTTGTTCCAGAAACCGGTCTGTTCCAGGCCGCGCTGGCGCGCCAGTGCGCCGGCCGAGCCGGCGCGCAGGAATACGTCGTAGTCGTCGCGGTGGCTGGTGTACCACTTGGCGTCGTTGTGGCGGGTGGCCACCTGCTCCAGTGCGTAGGCCAGATTGATCTGGCGGAAGGCGCCGTTGTGGAACCAGTCGTCGCCGCGCCAGCCGTCCACCATGGGATTCATCGGTACCGCCACCTTCAGGGCCGGATGCGGATGAACCAGCGCCATCAGCGGCAGCAAGCCGTCGTAGGAAATGCCGATGATACCGACCTTGCCATTGCTCTCGGGCAGGTTGTGGCTCAGCCATTCGATGGTGTCCCAGGTATCGGTGGCATGGTCGACCGGGGTCGGGTTGAGCGGCCCGCTGAGCGGCCGCGTCATCACGTAATCGCCCTCCGAACCGTGCTTGCCGCGCACGTCCTGCAGGACCCGGATGTAGCCGCCTTCGACGATGACGTCGGCCACGTTGTCATAGCCGTGCAGGATGGCGCCGAGGTGGGAACTTTCGCTGTGGCTGCTCAGCTCACTGGCGTTGTACGGTGTGCGGGTCAGTAGCACCGGCGCCCGCTGCGCGCCCTTGGGGCTGATGATGATGGTGTTCAGCTTGACGCCGTCGCGCATCGGTATCATCACGCTGCGCTTGACGTAGTCGAAGCCGTCGACCGGGGCCTTGAATTCGGCCGGCGTCTCGCTCGGGTAGTGGGGGTAGGTGGCGGCGCTGTCGCCCTGCGCCTGCGCCGCGCCGGCCAGCAGCAGCAGCGACAAGGACAGGGACAGCGACACAGCGCAACAAATGGTTTTCATGGTCGTCCCGGGCCAGAAGTGAAGCTCTGCAAGTTAGCACAGCTTGCCAGGCACGACAATGAATTCAGGCGCGCTGCAGTTTAGTCACCGGACACCTCGACCGGTGCATCGGAGGCCTTGGTCGGTGGGTTCTTGACGCCTACGGCGGAGAACACTTTCGGCACCTTGGTCGCCAGTGAACCGGCCAGGTCGAGCTGGTTCTTCAGGCTGACGGCGACATCCTTGACCGAACCGAGTTTCGACAGGTTGGCCGGGTTGCTGGCCATGCCGCTGATCATGCCCGACGATTGCGACAGCAGGTCCTTGTCCTTCAGCAGGGCCAGCACGAAGTTGGTGGCGGCGCCGGCCAGTTTTTTCTTCTGCTGGGCGTCCATTTTTTTGACGTCTTCGTTGGCCAGCTTGTCGAAGTCCTTGGCGTTCAGCATGGCGGCCTCGGATTTGGCGATTTCCAGTTCGATCGCGCCTTTTTCCTTGGCATCGGTTTTTTCAGCGGCCTGTTTTTTCAGCGCATCGATCTGGGCGATTTCTTCTTTGCTGGCCAGCGAGGACGCCATCTGGTCGAGCGAGGTGCGCATCAGCGTTTCGGCGACCGTGGCGTTGCGCAGGAAACCGTCGACATCGACGGGTGCGCCGCTGGCACCGCCCAGACCCGGGATCGACGACAGGCCGGGCAGCGACGACAGCCCCGGCAGGCCGGCGTGGGCGGCCTGGCCGACGCTGACGGTGAGCAGCAGGGCGACGGCTTGGGCGAGGGTGCGGAGTTTCATGGTACGTCCTTGTTTTAGTTAGGGGGAGGGAAAACCAGTTTGCCGGCCAGGCCGGGCAGCAGCTTTTGCGCTTCATCGACCACGTCCAGCTGGATCAGGCGCTCGACGTCGGCGGCCGGACTGCTGGCCTGATAGCCATTGCTCTTGAATTTGGATTCGAGGCCGAACTTGGCACCGACCACGTTGTTGTTGCGCACGCGCAGCGTGTAGCGCGCCGTCATCGCCTTGCGGCAGGTGTCGGCGCATTCGTCGGCGCTGACATCGACGCGCTGCACCGCCTGCACGCAGATGGCGGTGGGCGGAATGTTCCAGTCCAGCGCGGCATTGAAGCCGTTGCCGACATTGATCAGCGCATCGGCGGCGCTGCGCACATCGGCCGCGTAATACTGGCCTGGCATCACTTGTGCCAGCGCATGCGAGGCCAGATTGTCGAACTCGGGCGTGCGTACCGTGCCCAGATTTTCGCTGTCGGGGCACAGGCTGAAGGCGGTGGCCGATTTCGGCGCGGTGCCCAGATGCAGCACCTCGAACACATCGCCGACGGCCGGGGCCGGACGCTCTTTGCCCAATGGCAGCAAGCGGCCCAGCGTGGTGTCATTGCCGCTGCGCTGCTCGGCGACGGCCTCGTACAGCGGGAACAGCAAGCTCACCGGCTTGCCGCCCACGGTGAAGCGGGTCGGGCGCAGCAGGAAGCCGGGGGCTTTGGGCGCGTACACTTGCGCCGGGGTGGCGACGCTGACGGCGCTGGCGCTGGCCTGCACCACGCTGGCGCGGTCGGGCTGGCCCTCGGCCAGCGTGCCCAGCTTCTGGGCCAGTGCCAGCAGCGCATTCTTGACGGCGATTTCGCGCCGCGCCGCCGGGGCCAGATCGAGGCCGCGGGTGACCACGGTCTTCTGGCTGTCCTCGCCCATGGCGGCAAACAGCACGCGGCCGCTGGTGTCGATCAGTTCGGCATAGGCGCGCACTTCGACGCCGCGCGTGGTCTGGAACGCCAGATTGGTATGGGTTTCATATTGCACCGGCTGGCCCACGCGCAGCCGGATGATCAGGTCCGGGGTATCGCGCCGGGCCGTGCTGCTGTTGCTCAGGTCAGCTTTTTGCAATACCGAGGTCAGCAGGCCGGAAAAGGTCGGGTTGACCTGCACCATGGTCAGCGGTGCCTTGGCGCCTAGTTCTTCCGAGAATAACTGGGTCAGGTATTCCGCCGAGAAATCGGTCGGCACCTGATCGGCCACCACCGTGGCACGCGGGCGCAGGCGGCCATCGACCGGGCCCACGACGAATTTGTGGAAGCTGGCGCCGGCGCCGATCTGGTCGGCCAGCACCACCTGCGCCACGGCGTAGTCGGCACCGGCATAGACCACCTTGATCAGATTCGACTGCTCGTCTTCCAGGCTGTCGCCGGACTGCACGCCCTGACGGTAGCCGGTCGACAGCAGCAACAGACCGTTCTGCTGCCCGGTGACGGTGGCATCGACGCGGCGCGGCTGGAAGGCGGTGCCGGCCTGCTTGCCGAGCTGGGCGATCAACGCCGTCAGCGAGCTGGCATACAGCTTGTCTTCTTCGGCCTGACGGCCGCTGCCCTGCAGCGCACTGGCAGGCAACAGCGCCAGCGCGGCATTGGTGCTGGTGGTGGTGAACAGGATTTCGCCGGTGACCACGTTGGTGAAATAGATGCTGCCGGTGACGGGGGTGCGCAGTTCGACGTTGCCGTCGGCCTTGCGCGCATCGTAGGCGCTCATGCGGGTCAGGTGGAACGAGACGGCGAAGGTATCGGCCGCGCTCTGGCGCGTCAGCGTGCCGGTGCGGCCGGCGAAGGCGCTGTCGAACGTGGCTTGCACCTGCGCCGTCAGGCGGCTCAGATCCTGGGCCGCCATGAAGCGCTGGTTGATGGCCTCGGTCTGGTGGTTCCAGAACACCCCTGCGACGGGGAACACGCGGGCCTCGGTGGCGGCGCCGGCGGGCCCGGCCAACAGCAGGGCCAGGCCGGCCAGCAGGCCGGCGCGGCGCGGGAAGAGCGTACTCAGCATGGGGGGCTTTCTCAGCGTTTCTTGGCCTTGGCGTCGGGCGCGCCGCATTTGGTCAGGCACAGCGTCAGCAGTTCGCCTTCGCTCTTGCCGTCGAGTTCCTTGCCGGCGAATGCGGCCTGGGCGGATACGGCGCCATACACCTGCTCCATCGGATCACCTTTGCCCTTCAGCGTCAGCGTCAGCATCACGCCATCCGGACCGTCGGATTTCTTCTCGACGGCGGCGGCGCCATCGATCTCGCGCAGCGCCTTGGCGAAGGCCATGCGCATCGGCAGGCTCAGGCTGGTGCCCTTGAATTCCACCGTGTACTGGCGGCCGCGCGCGGCGCGGTCGGCCCAGTAGCCCAGCGTGCTGCCGGCAAACGAGGGCGCCATCATGCGTG
>JBGSBQ010000006.1:0-21355 GCA_041730475.1 Sphingomonadaceae bacterium | reverse complement strand
AGGCGCAGCGTCTTGTCGCTGCCCATATAGCGTTTGAAGACGGCGGCGCTGTGCGCTGGATGAGTCTGCAGGCGCTCGCGGGCGGCCCGGCCGACCAGAATGCTGCCGTCCTCATCGACGCTGACGCAGGACGGGGTGAGCACCTCGCCGAGGCTGTTGGGGATGAGCCGCGAACTGCCGTTTTCCCACACGGCGATCAGGCTATTGGTCGTGCCCAGGTCAATTCCAACAATCATGGCGGCCTCATTTTCTAAAAAAAAATTTTACCAGAAAAACAATTTCTTAAAAAACAATGTGCGCAATTTTGGGGCACGGAAACGTTGCTTTTGTCTGTTGCGGTGCACAAGCCGGCTGCTCTTCGTTATAATTGTGCGGTTAAACATCCGCTAGCATATTGAGAAGGAAACACCATGGGCTTGAATAAAGTATCCGCCGGCCGCGACCTGCCGAACGATTTCAACGTCATCATCGAAATCCCGATGAATGCCGATCCGATCAAATACGAAGTGGACAAAGAATCGGGCGCGATCTTCGTCGACCGTTTCATGGGCACCGCGATGCACTACCCATGCAACTACGGTTACGTGCCGAACACCCTGTCCGATGACGGCGACCCGGTCGATGTGCTGGTGATTACCCCATTCCCGCTGTTCCCAGGCGTGGTGGTGCGTTGCCGCCCGATTGGCGTGCTGAAGATGACCGACGAATCCGGTGAAGATGCCAAAGTGCTGGCCGTACCGGTCGACAAAGTACTGTCGATCTACAGCCACTGGCAGAAGCCGGAAGACCTGAACGAACTGCGCCTGCGCCAGATCCAGCACTTCTTCGAGCACTACAAAGATCTCGAAAAAGGCAAATGGGTCAAGATCGACGGCTGGTATGGTCCGGAAGAAGCCAAACAGGAAATCCTGAATGGCGTGGCCAGCTACAATAAAGAAAATCCGGCAGCGTAATCCTGCTGCGCCGAACAGAAAACGCACCACTGCCAGCCGGCAGGGTGCGTTTTTTTATGCTCGCCGATCAGGGCTCTTTCGTCGGGCCCAGCGCGGGCAGTCCGAACGGTGTCAGTTGTCCCTGCATCCGCAGCTGGTAGATGGCCTGATTTAAGCGCTGGATTATGGGATCGGGCATTTGCAGGTTACAAGCGATCCGGCTTGTATTCGAATCGAGGACGAAGGCCTCGACCGGCTGCTTGCTATCGATAATGGACTGGGCTTCGAGGTCGCCGCTGACCCAAAAATCAATGCGTCCCATCAGTAATTTCCGATGATTCGACAGGGCGTCCGCAGTTAGCTCGGGTACCAATCCCAGCGACTCGATTTTTTTGGCGGCGGCGCTGGCGCGGACGGCGCCAATTCTCTTGCCGCTCAGGTCGTTGATGTTTTGGGCATAGGGGCCGCTGTGGGGACGCTCGTAGACCACAATGCGCTGCAGCGAGATGGGATCAGTCCAGCGGAACGCGGCGGCGTTGTCATCGCCACGTTTGATGCTGATACCGCAAGCCTGCGGTTCGCGCGGAATGTTGGCGACGATGCGGGCCAGCGGCGCGGACTTGAAACTGACCTGCAAATCGGCCGCATCCGTCAGCTTCCTGAGCAGATCGATGGCTCGTCCGTGGATGGAGTGATCGGTGTGATTAAATTCCGCAATGCCAGGTAGGTTAGGCAAATAAAATACGACTGACTCTGTTGCGCACGCCGAGGAACTGATGGCCAGCAAGGTAGTCAGGACCAGATGTACGCGCATGATGTGCTCCCTTGCTGAAGATTATAGCAAGTGTTAACCTGCGGCGGCGTAGTGCGGACGTAACGTGGCGCGGGATCGCGGCGCCAGACGGCGTTCAGCTTCGAAATGGGTTGCGCTCGTTGAGTTCGTCGATATAGGCTTCGATGCCGCCGCTCTCGCGTTCGAGGAAGCGTTCGATCGCATCGGCGAACGCTGGATGGGCCAGCCAGTGCGCTGACCAGGTCTTTTGCGGCAGAAAGCCGCGCGCCATTTTATGTTCGCCTTGGGCACCGCCTTCAAAGGTGGCGATCTGGTTGGCGATGCAGAATTCCAGCGGCTGGTAGTAGGCCGTTTCAAAATGCAGGCAGGGGATGTGTTCCAGCGCGCCCCAGTAGCGCCCGTACAGTGTGGTGGCCGAATGGATCACCAGCGACGACGCCACCGCCTGTCCGTCACGCTCGGCAATGACCAGCAGGATGTGGTCCGGCATGCTGCGGCCGATGCGCTGGAAGAAATCCAGATTCAGGTAGGGCGATGAGTGGTGCTCGGCATAGGTATTGGTGTAGCAGCGGTGGAACAGGCGCCAGTCGGCGTCGCTGGCATCGGTGCCGCGTATCTGCCGCAGCGTGACGCCGGCTTCGCGCACCTTGCGCCGCTCGGCGCGAATATTCTTGCGCTTCTTGTGCTCCAGTGTGTCGAGGAATTGTTCGAAGCTGGCATAGCCCTGGTTCAGCCAGTGAAATTGCACGCCACTGCGCAGCATGAAGCCGGCTTCTTGCAGTTGCTGGGCCTGCGCCTCGGGCGGGTATAGGATGTGGGTCGAGGACAGGCCGGCTGTTTGCTGCTGCTCGCACAGCATGGCCACCAGCGCGCTGCGCGCCGCGTCATCGCGTGCCAGCAGGCGCGCGCCGCTGACCGGCGTGAACGGGATCGCCGACAGCAGCTTGGGGTAGTATTCCAGCCCGTTGCGCTGGTAGGCATCGGCCCAGGCCCAGTCGAACACGTACTCGCCATAGGAATGCGATTTAACGTACAGCGGCATCGCTGCAACCAACGTCTGGTCCTGCCACAGCACCAGATATTGCGGCAGCCAGCCGGTGTCGGCACAAGCCGAGCCGGACTCGTGCAATGCATGCAGGAAGGCATACGACAGGAAGGGATTGGCATCGTCCTGGGCCGCCAGCAACTGGGTCCATGCCGCTTCACCCACATCGGCCAGAGAAGAAACGATACCCGTGCGATAATTCATTAGTTGACTCGTCATCATGATTGCCTTCGGTAAGGCATTCTACGCAAAATCATCCGCCAGCGCTGAGCAGGGCCTCGCGCCGGGCGGCAGTGAAAGAATTCTCATGACCAAAAACTTTTTCAACCTGTATTCGCATGACTTCGCCCGCGTGGCGGTGGCCGTGCCGCGTTGCCGCGTTGCCGACCCCGCTTTTAACGCGGGGCAGACCATTGCCATGGCCATTCAGGCGCAGCAGCAGGGCGCCGCGCTGGTGGCGTTTCCGGAACTGGGCCTGTCGGCCTATACCTGCGACGACCTGTTCCATCAGCGCGCCTTGCTGGACGGCTGTGAGCAGGCACTGGCTAGCATCGTCGCCGCGTCTGCCACGCTGGAGCTGGCGCTGGTGGTCGGCATGCCCTTGCGCGTGGCGCACCAGCTGTTCAACGTGGCCGTGGTGATCGCGCGCGGCCAGATTCAGGGCGTGGTGCCGAAGAGCTATTTGCCGAACTATGGCGAGTTCTATGAGGCGCGCCAGTTCACTACGGCGGACTTCAACGTCACCAGCAACATCACGCTGCTGGGGCAGCAAGTGCCGTTCGGTGCGGATCTGCTGTTTGAAATCAGCAGCATCCCGCTGTTCAAATTCCATGTCGAAATCTGTGAAGATGTGTGGGTGCCGATCCCGCCGTCGTCGTTTGCGGCGCTGGCCGGGGCCAGCGTGCTGGTCAACCTGTCGGCCTCGAACGTGGTGGTGGGCAAGGCTGGCTACCGGCACCAGCTGGTGGCGCAGCAATCGGCGCGCTGTCTGGCCGCTTACCTGTACAGCTCGGCGGGCGGCGGTGAGTCGTCGACCGATCTGGCGTGGGACGGGCAGGCGCTGATTTATGAAAATGGCGAGCTGCTGGCCGAGTCGAAACGTTTCCTCGACGACGCCAGCCTGATCACGGCCGATATCGATCTGGAGCGGCTGTCGCGCGAGCGCATGCACATGGGTACCTTTGCGCAATCGGTGCGCCGTCATGCGGACGAGGTCAACAAGTTCCGTACTGTGCGCTTCAGCCTGGCACTTCCGCTGGCGCAGGCACTGCCTTTGAAACGCTGCGTGGAACGCTTCCCCTATGTACCGGCCGATGCGCGTCGGCGCGATGAACGCTGCAATGAGGTCTACAACATTCAGGTGCAAGCGCTGGCGCAGCGGCTGACCTCGAGCGGCATCAAGAAGGTCGTCATCGGCGTATCGGGCGGTCTCGATTCGACCCATGCCTTGCTGGTGCTGGCACGCGTGATGGACAAGCTGCAACTGCCGCGCACCAACATTCTCGGCTACACCATGCCCGGCTTCGCCACCAGCGAGCGCACGCTGACGCAGGCGCATCAGCTGATGAAGCTGGTCGGTTGCAGTGCGGCGGAAATCGACATTCGCCCCAGCTGCCTGCAAATGCTGAAAGACCTCGGCCATCCCTATGCGGAGGGCCAGAACCAGTTCGATATCACGTTTGAGAACGTGCAGGCAGGCGAGCGCACCAACCACCTGTTCCGGCTGGCCAACCACCACCAAGCGATCGTCATCGGCACGGGCGACCTGAGCGAGCTGGCGCTGGGCTGGTGCACTTACGGCGTGGGTGATCACATGTCGCATTACAACGTCAATGCCAGCGTGCCGAAGACGCTGATTTCGCATCTGGTGCGCTGGGTGGCCGAGTCTGGTGTTATCGGCCGCAATGATGCGCAGGTGCTGCTGAATATCCTCGGCACCGAAATCAGTCCGGAACTGGTGCCCGGCATCGCTGGTGGGCAGCCCGAGCAGCGCACCGAATCGACCATCGGCCCTTACGAATTGCAGGACTTTAATCTGTACTACGTGCTGCGCTTTGGTTTCGCACCGTCCAAGGTGGCGTTCCTGGCGCTGAGCGCATGGCAGGATCGCGAGCAGGGCCGTTGGCCGGAAGGCGAGCACGTGGCACGCAACCAATATACTTTGGCCGATATCAAGAAGAACCTCGGTATTTTCCTTGACCGCTTCTTCCGCACCAGTCAGTTCAAGCGCAGCTGCGTCCCGAACGCACCCAAAGTGGGCACGGGCGGCTCCTTGTCGCCGCGCGGCGACTGGCGCGCGCCGAGTGATGCGCAGAGCGTCGTGTGGCTCGAGGAATTACGCTCCATTCCGGTGCAAAACTAAGGATTTTGGCCCGAAAAACCGCGATTTTAGGGCTGTTCGGGCCATTTTTTCGACTATTGCACTAGTCGTATAGGATCGCGCCCGGGCCTCGATTACAATACAAAACAGGATTCATTCAAGGAGAGCACCATGAAGCAAATTACCGCAGTGATCAAGCCGTTCAAACTGGACGAAGTGCGCGAAGCGCTGGCCGAAGTCAACGTCACCGGCCTGACCGTGACCGAGGTAAAAGGTTTTGGCCGCCAGAAGGGGCACACCGAGCTGTATCGTGGTGCCGAGTACGTGGTCGACTTCCTGCCGAAAGTCAAAGTCGAAGTCGTGGTCGACGATGGTGTGGCCGAGCAAGTGGTCGACGCCATCATCAAGGCGGCCCGCACCGGCAAAATCGGTGATGGCAAGATCTTTGTTCAGAACGTCGAGCAGGTCATCCGTATCCGTACCGGCGAAACTGGCGCCGAAGCCGTTTAAGCCAGATGCCGGAGCGATCCGGCATTTTTTTTGTGTAGTGTTGCTTGGTTATAGCAGTCCGCTTTCCCCGGTGGATTCATCATCTAGGCGCCGAGCCGCAAAGCGACTGCGCTAAATACAGGACCGGCTTCCGTAGACAGATTTGGAAAAATCGTATCATGCCGCGCAACCGTATCCATGACGGCGAATCTGCGGTTATTGGATGCCCCGAGAAAAACCGAAAACCGGGGTCAGGTCTGCCAATCGCTCAAAAAAATCCAAAAAGCATGTTTGCCAAACGTACACACGATGCCTGACGGCATTTTATGAGCGATTGGCAGACCTGACCCCGGTTTTTAGTTGCGGGCGATGCGCATGTCGAATTTCCAGGTGACGAGGCGTAGGACGGTGATGAAGGTGGCGCTGGCCCATAGGGCGAAGTCGTCGGAGACGTCGGTGTATTGCAGGCCGATGTACATCCAGCAGCCAAAAAAGGCGCAGATGGCGTAGGGTTTGCCGTCGCGGAACACCATCGGGACTTCGTTGCAGACGATGTCGCGTAGTACGCCGCCGAAAATGCCGGTGATGACGCCCATCATCGAGGCGATGAACAATGGCATGTGCGCGGCCTGCGCTTGCGATACGCCGGCCACGGCGAACAGGCCGAGGCCGATGGCGTCGGCAATCACGATCAGGCGCTCGGACAGGATCTGGCGCAAGGTGCGGATCAGCGGCGAGGCAATCAGGGCCAGCACGAAGATCAGGATCGCGTATTCCTGGTGCATGACCCAGAACAGCGGGCGCTTGTCGAGCAGGATGTCGCGCAAGGTGCCGCCGCCAAACGCGGTGATGAAGGCCACCGTGAACACGCCCACCAGATCCATGCGCTTGCGGCGCGCTTCGATGAAGCCCGACATCGCGCCGACCAGGATCGCTACGATTTCAATGACGGTGATCAGCGAGACATGCGGGACCGGGACGTGCTTCATCTAGGGTAAATGGTGAAGTTGATAATTACCGTAGGTTAACACGCCGGCGCGGCGCATGGGGTGTTTTTAGTAGCGGTCGCGGGACGGCTGCAGGGCCGCACGCAGCAGCACGATCAGGGCGCCTTCGCCGCCGTCGGACGGCCGCGCCTGACAGAAGGCGACCACTTCTTCTTTTTGCACCAGCCAGCTGTGCACCATCGATTTCAGTACCGGCTCCTGACTCTTGGAGCCGAAGCCGCGGCCGTGGATGACACAGACGCAGCGGTGATTCCGCATCGCTGATTTGCGCAGGAAGTCGCCGATCGCGTCGCGCGCGGCATCGCGCCGCAGACCGTGCAGGTCGAGCTCGTCCTGCACCGGCCAATGGCCTTTGCGCAGCTTTTTCATGACGTCGGGGCCGACGCCGGGCGCCACGTAGTTCAGCGCCGGGTCTTCTTCGAGGTAGTGGTCGACTTCGAACAGGTCGGACAGCGATTCGCGCAGCACGGCCGCGTCGTCTTCGGCCTGGGTCAGCTTGCGGGCCGGGGCGCCGGCCAGTGTCACGCTTTTCGGCAGGTTGGGGACGTAGCGGTCCACCACCGGCATGCGCTGCACGCCGCCGATGCTGGACTGGAACAGATTGGCTTCGACCGCCTGCACTTTTTCCCGCTGGCGCTTGTCAGCTTTGGCGGCGGCGCGGGCATCGGCTTGCTCCTTGAGCTGCTTGCTCAGGGATTTCAGGTCGGCGAAGTCTTTCAGTCCCACGGGCTTACTCCTGGCCTTCCAGATAGCGCTGGGCGTCCAGCGCTGCCATGCAGCCGGTGCCGGCGCTGGTGATGGCCTGACGGTAGATGTGGTCCTGCACGTCGCCGGCGGCGAATACGCCCGGAACGCTGGTCGCGGTGGCCATGCCTTCGGTGCCGGTGCGGGTCTTGATGTAGCCGTTGTGCATGTCCAGCTGGCCTTCAAAGATGCCGGTGTTCGGCTTGTGGCCAATCGCCACGAACAGGCCGTGCACGGTGACGTCGGTGATCGCGCCATCTTCGGTGGACTGGATCTTGACGCCGGTGACGCCGCCTTCGTTGCCGACCACTTCGTGCAGCGTGTGGTTGATCTTCAGTTCGATCTTGCCTTCGGCGACCTTGGCGTGCAGGCGGTCGATCAGGATCGCTTCGGCGCGGAACTTGTCGCGGCGGTGGATCAGCGTGACTTTCTTGGCAATGTTGGACAGGTACAGTGCTTCTTCGACGGCAGTGTTGCCGCCACCGACCACGGCCACGTCCTGGCCACGGTAGAAGAAGCCGTCGCAGGTGGCGCAGGCCGACACGCCGCGACCCATGAATTCCTGCTCGGTCGGCAGGCCCAGATACTGGGCCGAGGCGCCGGTGGCGATGATCAGCGTGTCGCAGGTGTATTCATGGCTGTCGCCGATCAGGCGGATCGGCTTTTCGTTCAGCTTGGTGGTGTGGATGTGGTCAAACACGATCTCGGTGTTGAAACGCTCGGCGTGCTGCAGGAAACGCTGCATCAGGTCCGGGCCTTGCACGCCCAGCGGGTCGGCCGGCCAGTTTTCGACGTCGGTGGTGGTCATCAGCTGGCCGCCTTGTTCCACACCCGTCACCAGCATCGGCTTCAGGTTGGCGCGGGCAGCATAGATGGCGGCACTGTAGCCGGCTGGGCCGGAGCCGAGGATCAGAACGCGGGCGTGTTTGGTCGTAGTCATGGATGGCTTCTTATTCAGTGGATGATGGATCCGAATTTGGGGGCATTTGCGTGCTCGACAAGGGCGCGGAACGGGTCCGGCTCCGATCGCTATTGCATTCACGCAAGCAATACAAGATTATAGTCCAAGCCGGGGGCAGGCATGAATCGGAAGGCCGGTTCAGCCGCGTATGCCTTAGAATAAGCATAGTTGGGTATTTCCGCGCCGATAACATTGCAATAGAAACTAGAGATGAGTAGTAAAACCTCCGAGCGTATGACCAAATCCGCGGCCACCCCGAACAGCTATACGCGCAATGTGAGCGAACGCCAGCCCTTGCCGAATCGTCTGGTGCGCCTGTTGTCGGAGGCGCGCTGGCTGGCGCTGGCCGCTCTGGCACTGTATTTCGTGCTGATCCTGATCAGCTTTGACAAGACCGATCCGGGCTGGTCGCATGCGAATGTGGTGCCCCGGGTACACAATCTGGGTGGCCGGGCCGGTGCCTGGCTGTCCGATTTGCTATTGTTTATTTTTGGCTTTTCGGCCTGGTGGTGGTGCTTCTGCCTGCTGCGCGTGGTGTGGAAGGGCTATCGCGGCCTGACCCAGCGCTATGTGCTGGCGCGCGAGCCGGAGCCGGAACACCAGCAGGAGGGACTGATCCGTGGCATCGGTTTCATCTTCCTGTTTGTCGGCAGTGTCGGTCTCGAATATTTGCGCATGTGGTCGCTACACGTGCAGCTGCCGCGTGCGCCCGGTGGCGTGCTGGGCGAGCTGATCGGCCATTCGGCCCACGTGGCGTTGGGCTTTACCGGTGCGACCTTGCTGTTGCTGTTGCTGTTCGGGCTGGGCTTCAGCCTGTTCTTCCAGGTGTCGTGGCTGGCCGTGGCCGAGCGCATCGGCGGCGGCATTGAGCTGGCCATCGACTGGTTCGTGCAGCGCTATCAGTATCGCGAGGATCGCCGTCAGGGCGAAGTGGCGGCCGTCAAGCGTGAGGAAGTGGTGGTGGCCGAGCGCGTCAAGCATGTCGAGAAACATGTGGCGGCGCCGCCGATCAAGATCGAGCCGCAGGTCGTCACCGTGGTCAAGTCGGAGCGCGTGGAGAAGGAGAAGCAGGCCAGCCTGTTCCAGGACTTGAGTGGCGACAGCCGTTTGCCGGCCTTGTCGTTGCTGGATGAACCGGCGTCCGTGCAGGAAACCGTGTCGAGCGAGACGCTGGAATTCACCAGGCGCCTGATGGAGAAGAAGCTGTCCGAGTTTGGGGTGGACGCCAAGGTGGTGGCGGCTTTCCCGGGACCGGTGGTGACCCGCTATGAAATCGAGCCGGCGACCGGCGTCAAGGGCAGTCAGATTGTCGGTCTGGCGCGCGATCTGGCGCGCTCCTTGTCGCTGACCTCGATCCGCGTGGTGGAGACGATTCCGGGCAAGAATTACATGGCACTGGAATTGCCGAATCCTAAGCGCCAGATTGTGCGCTTGAGTGAGATCGTCGGTTCCAAGGTGTATAACGATAACCCGTCGCCGCTGACGGTGGCGCTGGGCAAGGATATCGCCGGCAAGGCGGTGGTGGCCGATCTGGCCAAGATGCCGCACTTGCTGGTGGCCGGTACCACCGGGTCCGGTAAGTCGGTGGGGATTAACGCGACCATTTTGTCGTTGCTGTACAAGTCCGATCCCGAGGACGTGCGCATGATCCTGATCGATCCGAAGATGCTGGAGATGTCGGTGTATGAAGGCATTCCGCACCTGCTGGCGCCGGTCGTGACCGACATGCGTCAGGCTGGCCATGCGCTGAACTGGGCGGTCAATGAGATGGAGCGCCGCTACAAGCTGATGTCCAAGCTGGGCGTGCGCAATCTGGCCGGCTACAACGCCAAGATTGCCGAAGCCAAGAAGCGCGAAGAACATATCCCGAATCCGTTCAGCCTGACGCCGGATTCGCCGGAACCGCTGGAAAAACTGCCGACCATCGTCATCATCATCGACGAGCTGGCCGACCTGATGATGGTGGTCGGCAAGAAGGTCGAGGAGCTGATTGCCCGGATTGCGCAAAAAGCCCGCGCCGCTGGCTTGCACCTGATTCTGGCGACGCAGCGGCCGTCGGTCGACGTGATTACCGGCCTGATCAAGGCGAATATTCCGACCCGGATTGCGTTCCAGGTGTCGTCGAAGATCGACTCGCGCACGATTCTGGATCAGATGGGGGCGGAGGCGCTGCTCGGTATGGGGGACATGCTGTACATGCCGCCCGGTACCGGCTTGCCGGTGCGCGTGCACGGCGCTTTCGTGTCGGACGAAGAGGTCCATCGGGTCGTGAAACATCTGAAAACCACCGGCGAGCCGGATTACATCGACGGCATTCTGGAAGGCGGCACGCTGGAAGGTGAGGGCGGTGGCGCCGATGGCGCGGCAGCCGGTGAGGGCGGCGGCGAGGCCGATCCGATGTACGACCAGGCGGTGCAGGTGGTGCTGAAAAACCGCCGTGCTTCGATCTCGCTGGTGCAGCGTCACTTGCGCATCGGCTACAACCGTGCGGCACGCTTGCTGGAACAAATGGAAAATAGTGGCGTGGTATCACCGATGCAGTCGAACGGTAACCGCGAAATTCTGGTCCCTGCTGCCAGCGCCGAATAACAAGGAAATCAACCGTATGACGTATTGCAAATCCCTGATCGCCGCCGCCTGCGGCATGCTGCTGGCGGGCGCCGCGCAGGCCAGTGCGCTGGAACAATTCAAAAGCTTTGTGGCCAGTACCAAATCGGCCAAGGGCGAATTCACGCAGCGTCAGGTCAAGGCTAGCGACAGTGGCAGCAAGACCTCGACGCCATCGACCGGCACCTTTGTGTTTGCGCGGCCCGGCAAGTTCATCTGGAACTACCTGAAGCCTTACGATCAGGTGCTGCAGGCCGATGGCGAGCAGCTCTACATTTACGACAAGGACCTGAATCAGGTCACCGTGAAGAAGCTGGGCGATGCGCTGGGCTCGTCGCCGGCCGCTATCCTGTTCGGCAGCAATGATCTGGAGAAGAATTTCACGCTGTCCGAGGCCGGTAGCAAGGATGGTGTCGAATGGCTGAAGGCCGTGCCCAAGGCTAAGGACACCAGCTTCGAGCAAATCACGATCGGCTTGCGCAATGGCTTGCCGGAAGCGATGGAGCTGAAGGATACCTTTGGCCAGACTTCGGTACTGGCGTTCCGCAAAATCGAGAAGAATCCGGCACTGAATGCCGCCAGCTTTAAATTCGTCATGCCCAAGGGCGCGGATGTCTTTAATAATTAAACACTTCCGTCTCTGAAAAGAAGTCGCAGCATGGCAGATTTATTTTCCAACGAACCCCGCCAGCCGCTGGCGGAAGCCTTGCGTCCCAAGACGCTGGATGAAGTCATCGGCCAGAGCCATTTGCTGGGGCCGGGCAAGCCGCTGCGGCTGGCGTTTGAATCGGGCCGGCCGCATTCGATGATCTTGTGGGGGCCGCCCGGCGTCGGCAAGACCACGCTGGCGCGCCTGACGGCGCATGCCTATGACTGCGCTTTCATCGCGCTGTCGGCCGTGTTCTCGGGCGTGAAGGATATCCGCGCCGCGATGGAGCAGGCCGAGCAGAATCTGGCACTGGGTAAACATACGATCCTGTTCGTAGACGAGATCCACCGCTTCAACAAGTCGCAGCAGGATGCCTTGCTGCCGTATGCGGAATCGGGGCTGGTGACGCTGATCGGCGCGACCACGGAGAATCCGTCGTTCGAGGTCAACTCGGCTTTGCTGTCGCGCTCGCAGGTGTATGTGCTGCAATCGTTGAACGAGGACGAGCTTAAGCAACTGGTGGTCAAGGCGCGCGACAAGGTGCTGGCGCATCTGGAGTTCGATCCGGCCGCCATCGACACGCTGGTCGGCTATGCCGACGGCGATGCGCGCCGTCTGCTGAACCTGCTTGAGCAGACCAGCAGCGCCGCCAATGCGGCCCGTACCCATCGCATTACGCCGGAGTTCATCGAGAATGCGCTGACGCTGAATGCGCGCCGCTTCGACAAGGGCGGCGACAATTTCTATGACCAGATTTCGGCCTTGCACAAGTCGGTGCGCGGCTCGAACCCGGATGCGGCGCTGTACTGGCTGTGCCGCATGCTCGATGGCGGTGCCGATGCCAAATACCTGTCGCGCCGCATCGTGCGCATGGCGTGGGAAGATATCGGCCTGGCCGATCCCCGTGCGATGCAGATCGCCAATGATGCGGCCACCACCTTCGAGCGGCTCGGCTCGCCGGAGGGTGAGCTGGCGCTGGGGCAGGCCGTCATTTATCTGGCCATCGCCGCCAAGAGCAATGCCGGTTACAACGCCTTCAATCAAGCCATGGCCTTCGTCAAGAAGGACAAGTCGCGCGGGGTGCCGGTGCACCTGCGTAACGCGCCCACCAAGCTGATGAAGGAACTCGGCTATGGTCACGAGTACCGCTACGCGCACGACGAGCCGCACGCTTACGCGGCCGGCGAAAGCTATCTGCCTGACGATATGCGTGAGCCTGGCTGGTACCAGCCGGTGCCACGTGGGCTGGAGAGCAAGATCGCCGACAAGATGGCATTCCTGCGTCAGCTTGATGAGGATGCCAAAAAATAGTTCTGCCGCTATCATAGAGCCTTGATCTTCAGCGAGGCGGGCATGGGTAAGCATTTAAAAGTAGATGGGATCGAGATCCATATCGAGGGCGAGGGCGCCGAAACCATCGTCATGCTGCATGGCTGGCCTGATACCTACCGGGTTTGGGATGCGCAGGTCGCGGCGCTGAAAGACCGGTTCCGCTGCGTGCGCTTTACCTTGCCGGGTTTTGATATCAGCCAGCCGCGCAAAGCCTATTCGCTGGACGCCACGTTGCGCGCTCTGCTGCACATCATCAATACCGTCAGCCCCGGCCAGAAAGTCATCCTGATGCTGCATGACTGGGGCTGCGTGTTTGGCTATCAGTTCTACATGCGGCACAAGGGGCTGGTGTCGTCCATCATCGCCGTCGATATCGGCGATGCGCAGTCGGAAGACACCCGGCGCAGCTATTCGATGTCGGCCAAGTTGATGATAGGCTGGTATCAGGGCACGCTGGCGATGGCGTGGAAGATCGGCGGACCGATCGGCAATGCGATGACACGCATGATGGCCAACGCCCTGAAGGTGCCGTCGCCGCGCGAGTACATCAGCTGCAAGATGAATTTCCCATACTACATCAGTTGGGTCGGCGCCGACGGCTCGTATTCCGCCATGGTGCCGTTCCAGCCGCAATGCCCGATGCTGTACATCTACGGCGTCAACAAACCTTTCATGTTCCATTCGCCGCAATGGACCGAGGCGCTGGCCGGACGCAAGGGCAGCAAGGTGGTGGCCATGGACAGCGACCATTGGCCGATGCTGCGCAAGCCCGAGCAGTTCAATCGCGCCGTACTCAACTGGCTGGAACAGCCAGCCAAGGAAGTGAGCAACAGCGAGGAAGCGGCCTGAGGCGATGTTTTCAGGTAGTCCCCGAAAGATCTAGCGTGCTCCGCTAGTCCTTGCCGCGCCTCCGGAGCAGCGCGGGAACTCCATACCTAGCCGCCTGCCGCTGCGCTGTGGTGCGCGGGCGGCAACGCACTGACGCCTGCGTTTGACGGCGTCGCAGGTGTCGCGCCCCCAGCTGTGGCAGGCTTCCATGACGCATTGTTCTGGAAGGGATGGCCATGTCGCTGCGCTTTTCACTGTATCTGGACTTGCTGCGCTTTGCGGCGGCGCTGGTGGTGTTTGTCGATCATCTGGCGAGTGCGCCGTTCAGCCGGCAGCTGCTGCCCGGTAATTTGGGGCGCTACGGCGAGATCGCCGTCAGTCTGTTTTTCCTGCTGTCCGGCTATGTGATTGCGCACGTCACGGCGACCCGGGAGCGGCATGCGGCCGCCTATGTCAGCAGCCGGTTGGCGCGGCTGTATTCGGTGATGCTGCTGGCGTTGCCGCTGACGCTGGTCTGTGATGGCCTCGGCCGGGCGCTGGATCCGGCGCTGTATGCCTTGCCCAAGGTATTGAGCCAGCCGGTCAGCTGGCAGGGCTATCTGGCGGCGCTGTTGCTGGTGCAGGAATACCGGGGGCTGGGATGGGCCGGGATGGCGCCCGGCAGCAATGGGCCGTTCTGGTCGCTCAGCTTCGAGGGCTGCTATTACCTGATCGCGGGGCTGGTCCTGTTTTGCCGGCCAGCGCTGTGGCTACCGCTGACGGCACTGCTGCTGGCGCTGGCGGGCAAGACGGTGGCCGCGCTGCTGCCGCTGTGGGGGCTGGGCTTTGTGCTGTGTCGCCTGCCGTCGTATCGGCTGGCGCCGTTACTGGCATGGTGTCTGTTGCTGATGGCTGGTGCGGCGTTGCTGGCCTTGCCATGGCTCTACCATCCGGGGCCCGCCCGCTTCTGGTTCCCCTATGGGCGCGGGCCGTTCAACCGCGATGTGCTGCAGGACTATCTGGCTGCGGGCCTGTTTGCGCTGCATTTGCTGGCGGCACGCACCGTGCTGGACGGGGCTGTGCGCTGCTGGCTGCAACGCTGCTTGCGCTGGCTGGGTGGCCTGACTTTTCCCTTGTATTGCATGCATTACCCGGTGCTGGCGCTGGTCGCTGCCAGCAGTCCATGGTCGCCCGCCAGCCCGGCCCATCTGGCCTTGCAGTGCGGCGCTACCGCCGTGCTGGTGGTGCTGCTGACGCCCGCGTGCTCGGCCTTGCAGCGACGCCTGCGAGCGCTGCTGCCATCCTGATGGGGTGATAGCATGCAAAACTCGCGAGCAACCGGGCGCGTCTTGGTACAATTGTCGTTTTCGATATAACGGCACTTGTACCCCCATGATAGATATCCAACTTCTCCGTAAAGACATCGCCACCGTTGCCGCCCGTCTGGCGACGCGCAAGTTCCAGCTGGACGTCGAGACGTTCAACGCACTCGAAGCGGAACGCAAGGCAATCCAGACCCGCACCGAAGAGCTGCAGAGCAAGCGTAATTCGCTGTCCAAGCAAATCGGCATGCTGAAGGGCAAAGGGGAAGATACGTCGGCCGTCATGGCCGAAGTGGCCGGCCTGGGCGATGAGCTGAAGGCCAATGAAGCGGCGCTGTCGGTGGTGCAGGCCAAGCTGAGCGACTTCATGCAGGCGATTCCTAACCTGCCGCATGAGTCGGTGCCGGTCGGTACCGACGAAAGCGCCAACGTGGAAGTGCGCAAGGTCGGCACGCCGCGCAGCTTCGATTTCGAGGTCAAGGACCACGTTGACGTGGGCTCCGCATTGGGGCTCGATTTCGATGTCGCCACCAAGCTGACCGGTTCGCGCTTCTCCGTCATGAAGGGCGGCATCGCCCGTCTGCACCGCGCGCTGGCGCAGTTCATGCTGAACACCCACACCGATGAGCATGGCTACACCGAATGCTATACGCCATACATGGTCAACGCCGATTCGCTGCGTGGCACCGGCCAGCTGCCGAAGTTTGAAGCCGACCTGTTCTACGTGAAAAAAGGCGGCGTGGAAGGCGAGGGTGAAACCTTCTACCTGATCCCGACGTCGGAAGTCTCGCTGACCAATATCGTGCGCGACGAGATCCTGGCTGCCGATGCGCTGCCACTGAAGATGACGGCCCATACCCCATGCTTCCGTTCGGAAGCGGGCAGCTATGGCCGCGACACCCGCGGCATGATCCGCCAGCACCAGTTCGACAAAGTGGAAATGGTGCAGGTGGTGCATCCGGATAGCTCGTATGGCGTGCTGGATGAGATGGTCGGTCACGCTGAAACCATTTTGCAGCGCCTCGGCCTGCCATACCGCGTGATGGCGCTGTGCACCGGCGACATGGGCTTTGGCGCCACCAAGACCTTCGATCTGGAAGTCTGGCTGCCGGCCCAGAACACCTACCGTGAAATTTCTTCGCTGTCGAACTGCGAAGCGTTCCAAGCGCGCCGCATGCAGGCCCGGTTCCGCAATGCGCAGGGCAAGCCAGAACTGCTGCATACGCTGAACGGTTCCGGCCTGGCGGTGGGCCGCACGCTGGTCGCCGTGCTGGAAAATTACCAGCAAGCGGACGGTTCGGTGGAGATTCCGGAAGTGCTGCGGCCGTACATGGGTGGCCTGGCGCATCTGAAGGCGTAAATACTCCTTTCTTTTTCCCAGCGGCCTGCTATAATCTTGCCTTCTCGCAGCAGCAGGTGGGAAAACGGAGAGGTGGCAGAGTGGTCGAATGTACTTGACTCGAAATCAAGCGTAGGGGCGACCCTACCGTGGGTTCGAATCCCACCCTCTCCGCCAGAACAAGGAAAAGAGCCCCAGCGATGGGGCTCTTTTTTTTTGTTGTGCGGGCGCCGGAATTGCTTCGCTTTGGCGGCAGTGTTCGTCTAGCGATTGCCTGAGGTAAGGGGCAATAAAGTGTCCCGGGCCGCAAGGGCATGCGTTAGCCCCACAGCAAAGCTGGGGTCAGACCCGCCGGGTCTGACCCCCGGGTTACGCCGTTGGGGGGGGCTATGTCCTTCGTCCAGCAGCTATGAGCGGTGCCGGGCAATCCAGTGTCCCGTCGCGCAGCATGGCGTCGATGACGTCGCAGCGCGATCAGCGCTTGGCAGCATCTGCATGCGCTGTTAAAGCGACTTCAAGAATGCCAGCACACTGTCGCGCTCGGCCCTGGAGAGCTTCTCGAAGCGCTGGCGGGCGACGTCCGCTTCGCCGCCGTGCCACAGGATGGCTTCCGTCAGGTTACGGGCGCGACCGTCGTGCAGGTAGCCGACCTTGGCACTGTTGCCCATGACTTTATCAGTGTAGCCGATGCCCCAGAGCGGCGCGGTACGCCACATGCTGCCCTTGGCCTGTCCCTCGACTAGCCGGTCGGCCAGGCCTTTGCCCATGTCGTGCAGCAGCAGGTCGCTGTACGGACGGATGGTTTGGTTGCGCAGCTCGGCAAACAGGTGGCCCGAGCCGGTCTTCATCTCCGCCGTGTGGCAGGCCACGCAGCGCATGCCCTGGAACAGCTTGGCGCCGGCCGACACCATGGCTGGGTTGACGTTCAGCTCGTCGATCGGCGCCACGCCTTTCGGGAAGCCGCTGGCCAGACTGCGTTGCGCAGGCACGGCCACCAGTGCCAGATAGCGCGCGATCGATTGCAGGTCCGCTTCCGAAATGCCTTTCTGTGCGGCGGCGCTCGCGCAGCCGGCCGGATCGGTATTGCAGCTGCGGTTGCGGTACACCGGCGAGGTCACTGACATGTCCTGCAGCAGCGCGGCAGACGCCTGTTGGCGCAAGGTTGCCTTGGAGGCTTTCCAGCCGAAGCGGCCAAGGCGCACTGCCGCACTTTCCGGATCGTAGACGAAGTTGGCCGTGCCCTTGACGCCGTCGGCGTCTGGCGTACTGCGCACGCGCCCCAGGATGTCCGCTTCCGGCACCGCCTCGAGCAGGCCGGCGCCGATGATGGGCTGGGCGGCGCGCAGCGAGTACGCATCCGGCACCGGACCTTCGAACGCCAGTACTGGCTTGCGCAGCTCAGCCTTGCTACCGTCGGCCAGCGTCACGATGCTGGTTTCGAACGCGCTGACCTTGACGTTGGTGCCCCAGTTCTGTGTCGCGCCGGTGGGCGAGAGCGTGTTCATCTGAACGGTCGCGCCGTACTGCGGATGCGCCAGCTGGTTGCCGCTGGCGTCGAGGGCGGCCACCCGCACGGACATGCTGTCGAGCTTCTGGTTCAGCGCCGTCGGCGCCGGGCTGCGGCCGTTGTTGACGTGGCAGGCAAAGCACGACGACTGGTTGTAGCGCTGTCCCTGCAGACCGACGGCGCCGGCGTAGCGGTCGTTGCCCGGTTCGTTGTGTTCGCCGCTGGTGAAATTGGTGTGGAACAGACGGCGTCCCTCGACGAAGCGCTGGATGTTCTGCATGCCGATGTTGTTGTGTGGCTGCTGGAACATGAACAGCGCGTTGTCTGAGTAGTTGTAGGATACCGAGCCCTGACCGCCGGACAGTGTGTCCTCCGGCAGCGGCACCGAGTTCAGGCGCGGCTGCACCCCGTACCATGGTTTCAGGCCGGAGCCGACTACATATACCCATTCTTGCGCATAGTAGCGGACGCCCCCGGTGTCGCCCTTGGCCGTCATCGATGCCGCAGTACTGAACATCGACGGCGACACTTCGATGACATCGCCCACCACCAGCGGACGGGCAGCGATGTCCTTGCCGTTCGGGAAGCCGTTGGCGTCCAGCGCCGCCATGCCGGGATAGCTGTTGACCTGTATGGTACAGCCGCCGTTGATGCCGTTGACATTGGTCAGCCGATTGTTGGCTGGGTAGGCGGTCGGCTTGCAGAGCGCGATGTTATCGTCGACCAGCTGGCCGGGCGCCATCCAACCATAACCGGTCACGCCGGGCCGGTCGATGGCGCGGAAGAATGCCACCCCGCCCTTGAGGAAGTCGACGGTCGTGTACTGGTTGACGGTCAGCGTAGGCTTGATGACGCCGGCCACGCGGCTGTTGTCGAGGATCTCGACGCCCCAGCTGCGGTTCTTGAAATACTGCGGCACGAAGGTCAGGTAGTTGCCCGGGCCCTTGTCGAGTGGCAATCCAGTGGCCGGGTCGACCGTCTCGTTGGGGCCGTAGCCGGCTTCATTCCATTCCTCGCCGCGCTCGCGGCCATGGCGGGCCAGGGCGCGCGCGCCGAAGCGTGTCACCAGCGTGCCGTCGGGCAGCGTGAACTGCAGCGACTCCAGCGCGTCGACCGCAGGTAAGGGTGTCAGGCCGGCGCCGCTGGCCGGGAACTTGAAGGCTGACGTGGTGGCACCGGCAAGGGTATTGTCGCTGCCCGGGGACTTGAACTCGACCTCAAACAGCGAATAACCGTATTGCGTCGCGCGGGCCACACCTTGCAAACGGATATAGCGCGCATGGACGCCGAGGTTGAAGAACTCCTCGGTGCCGCCCTGGCCGGCGCTCACTGTGCGGATGGTCGTGAACTTCTGACCGTCGTCCGAGACCAGTAAATTGTATTGCTTGCCGTAGGCATTCTCCCACAGCAGCTTCAGGTAACCGATCTGGGTCTTGGTGCCGAAGTCGAACTGGATCCAGGCGCCGTCTTCGGCGGTGCTGGCCCAGCGGGTGTTGGTCTTGCCGTCGATCGCCATCGTGGCCGCCAGACCGGCGTTTTCCGTGGCCGACGAGGTCGCACCCACCGGCTTGATGGTCACGCCGGGCTTGCTCACGTCGACCGGCACGGTCGGCGCCGGCGTGGGTAGCGGATCTTGTGGCGGTGTGCTCGCGGGCGTGCCGGTGAAGGCTTGGAGCTCGAAGATCGAATAGCCGTAATTGGTCGAGCGCTTGATGCCCTTCATGCGCAGGTAGCGCCCGCGGCCGTTCAGCCCGGTCAAGTCCTCGGTGCCGCCCTGGCTGTTGTCGACGCTCTTGATGTCGGTCCAGGTCCTGTTGTCGTCGGATACTTGCAGCAGGTACTGGGTGGCGTGGGCGTTTTCCCAGTCGATGCGCACGCGGGTGATGCTCTGTGCGCTGCCGAAGTCCAACGTCAGGTATTGATCGTCGCTAAAACCGCTGCTCCAACGGGTGCCGTCGTTGTGGTCTATGGCTGCCGCGCCGGACAGGTCGCCGCGCTCAGACGAGCTCGCGATTGCGCTGACCGGTGTCAACGCGGTCTCGGCCAAGACCACGGCAGCCCCCTGCCGCTTCATCGCGCTCAGGGCATGCGGTGGGTTGACGGTGGAGTCGGCGTCGCCACCGCCGCAAGCGGCCAGCAGCAAGGTGAGGGTCAATGGCAAACCATGAATGGGAAGCTTGGAAAGCTGCAAGCGCTGTCGATACTGAGCTGTATTCATTTTCATACCCTTTACGTGGTTCGTGACGGTAAAAGTACAGCGGGGCGAGGGAAACGTTTCCATTTGGTTGCAGCGCAATGCTCAGAGATGGAGTGCATCAGCAGTGTTTGGTTGGACGCCGGGTCGTGGTAGACCCAAAATTGAGCTAGAGAAACTTTCGTTGCGGCAATACTTCTGAGGATATCTTGCGTTGCTGAGCATGTCAACCGGGCGCGCAAAGGACTTGGCCTATCGTGGAGGGCACGATATTGCCAAATTTAGCAGGGAGGGCAGCGAACGTCGTTCTGTGGGGAGGGGGGGCTTCCAAAATAGCCGCCAGCACTTGCTGTAGCCTCGCAGCAAAGCCGGAGTCAGACCCGGCGGGACTCGGCGTCCCCGTCTGACCCCAGTGTTACGCCGGTGGGGGGGGCTGGCGGCGCTGCTGGCGCGGCCGCCCGGCTCGCGTCAATAATCGAACTTGCTGGAGCTGATGCCGCGGCTCTGGAAGCGCGGCGGTGCGGCGGCCTTGCGCTGCTCGTCGCGGGCGCGACGTTCTGCTTCGCGCGCTTCCTTTGCCTGCTGGGCCTTCAGCACGCGGCGCTGGCGCAGTTCATCCAGCTGCCGTTGCTGACGCATATGCTGCAGGCAATTCTGGTACAGATTGATTTTTTGCAGCACGGCAGCGGCCCACACCAGCGCCATCACCAGCAGTACGCCCGCATAGGCAAGCTGCCACAGGCCGTAGTTCTGGTCGATTAAAGGAAAAATCGGGCGCGCGCGCGCCAGGCATTCTTCGCCAAACACGGCCAGGCCGGCGGCAGCAATGCCGAGCGCGATGGTGCGGGCAATGTGCCAGCCACTGGCCGTCAGGCGCTCACTCAGGTAAGTTTGTTGGTCTACAGCGTCGTTCATGTGCAGCGAAGATCGGGTGGTGATGGCCAGTGCTACGGGGCCCGGCCAGGCAGGCCATATTATGCCACATCATGCCCGAAGTTTCTTTTCGGAACGTTGTACTGCGTCAATTTTTTGCTTGGCTGGCGTGGTCCTAACGACCAGTACATGCTTGTCGACGGGGCCGGCTGCGGTCTTTTGCTGCTGAACCACTTGGACCACGTCGGTTTTGTTGTTGATCACGAATCTGGGCGGCTTGGGAAACATGAGGGGGGGGCTCGGGTCGGGCTGCGATCAGCCCCACATGGGTACGGGCCATGGGATTGCAAGAACAACCAGATTGGCAGGGGGGGCTATGTCCTTCGTCAAGCAGCTACGAGCGGTGCGGGGCAATAAAGTGTTCCGTCTCGCAT